>NZ_JBFUMK010000017.1:0-124878 GCF_054049415.1 Roseateles sp. P5_D6
ACCCCGCCCTGCGCCGCCTGATCGACTGGCATGTCGAGTCCGGCACCTCCTGCGTCGGCGTCGTCGGCACGACCGGTGAGTCGCCCACGGTCAGCATGGAAGAGAACCGCGAAATCATTCGCGTCGCGGTCGAGCATGCCAAGGGCCGCATCCCCATCCTGGCTGGCACCGGCGCCAATTCCACCGCCGAAGCCATCGAGCTGAGCCGCTATGCCAAGGAGGTCGGCGCGGACTGCACGCTGTCGGTCGTGCCCTACTACAACAAGCCCTCGCAGGAAGGCATCTACCAGCACTTCAAGGCCATCGCCGAGGCCGTGGACATCCCCATGATGCTCTACAACGTGCCTGGCCGGACTGTTGCCGATATGGCCCCTGAGACGACGCTGCGTTGCGCCGGCCTGCCCGGCGTCTTCGGCGTCAAGGAAGCCTCCGGCAATATTGAGCGCGCGGCCTATCTGATCAAGCACGCCCCGGCGGGCTTCCACGTCTACTCGGGCGACGACGGCACGGCGGTCGCGCTGATGCTGCTCGGCGGCCACGGCAACGTCAGCGTGACGGCCAATGTCGCGCCGGAGTTGATGGCTGAACTTTGCCGCCTGGCCATCGACGGCAACGCCGTCGAGGCGCGCAAGGTCCATTTCAAGCTGCTCGGTCTGCACAAGCAGCTGTTCTGCGAGCCCAGCCCCGGCCCGGCGAAGTGGGCGCTGTCGCGCCTGGGCCGCTGCGGCGGTGCGCTGCGCCTGCCAATCACGCCGCTGACGGCTGCCGGCCAGGCCAGCGTCGGCGAGGCAATGGTTGAAGCCGGACTGCTCTGAGCCTCTGGTCTAATGCGCGGCTGCCCGTTTCAAGCGGGCAACCAGTTCCCTCGGAGATCTCCAGCGTGACGTCCCTTTCCCCGATTTGCTCGCTTCGCCCGTCGGCGACCCGTCTGGCCTGCACGGCCTTTGTCCTGTCCCTCGCCGGCTGCAGCACCATCGACAGCATGTTCTCGACGGACAAGGTCGACTACCGCGCCGCTTCGCGCCAGACCCAGGGTCTGGACGTCCCGCCCGACCTGACCCAGTTGGCCAAGGACAACCGCGCTCAAGTGCAGGGCGGCTCCATCACCGCCTCGGCGTTGTCGGCGGTCAAGCCCGCGAATTCGACCAACGCCCAGTCGCTGGTCTCCGGCAGCGTCGCCGCCAATGCGGTTGGCGATGTTCGCCTCGAGCGCAGCGGCGCCGAGCGCTGGCTGCACACCTCGGCTTCGCCCGAGCAGCTCTGGCCGCAGATCCGCACCTTCTGGCAGGAACGCGGCCTTGAAGTCGTCAAGGAGCAGCCCGAGGTCGGTGTCATGGAGACCAACTGGGGCGAGAACCGCGCCAAGCTGCCGCAGGACTTCATCCGCTCCACCATCGGCAAGGTCTTCGACGGCCTGTACTCCACCGGCGAGCGCGACATGTACCGCACCCGTGTCGAACGAGGCACAAGCGGCACCGACATCTTCATCAGCCACCGCGGCATGCAGGAGATCTACACCTCCCAAGGCCGTGATTCGACCGCCTGGCAGAACCGCCCGGCCGACCCGTATCTCGAAGCCGAGATGCTGTCGCGCCTGATGCTCAAGCTCGGCGGCAAGGAAGACGCTGCCAAGGCCATCGTCGCCGAAGCGGGCTCGCCCGCCGCAGCCACGACGCCGAGCACGATCAAGGTCGGCGGCGACGCCCCACGCGCCCGCCGCCCGCTGTCCGAAGTGCCTGACAGCCTTGCCGTCAATGACGGATTCGACCGCGCCTGGCGCCGTGTCGGCCTGTCGCTGGACCGTCATGGCTTCACCATCGAGGACCGTGACCGCGCTGCTGGCCTCTTCTATCTGCGCTACGCCGACCCCGAGCAGGCTGGCAAGGACGAACCCAACTTCTTCCAGCGCCTGTTCGGCGCCAAGGCTGCCGCGCCGATGCGCTATCGCGTTTCGGTCAAGGCAGACGGTGTCAAGAGCACGGTGCGTGTGCTGGACGACCGCGGTCAGGCCATTTCCGACGACAACGCCAAGCGCATTCTGTCGTTGCTGATGGACGACCTGAAGTAAGACCACCCCTACCGGCTTCGCCGGCCCCTCCAAGGGGCGCTCCAAGCAGCCCGGCAAAGCCGGATCTGCTGGAGCCACTCGGTGAAGATCAGGTTGCCTCGATGAACCGCCCGTTTCCCGCTGCAATGCTCACAGGAGCGTTCGCGTGATGCGCTTTTGCAGCCTCGGCAGCGGCAGCGGAGGCAACTCAACCCTGATTGAGGCCAGCCAGGGCATCACGAGCACGCGGTTGCTCGTCGATGCCGGCTTCAGCGTCCGCGAACTCGTCAAACGCCTCGCCCGCGCCGGCAGCGCGCCCGAGGATGTCGACGCCGTCTTCATCACTCACGAGCACGGCGACCACATCGGTTGCGCACTCGCCTTCGCGATGCGCTACCGCATCCCGCTGGTCATGAGCCGTGGCACCTGGCGGGCGGTTGGCAGCGCGGACTTCGATCCCGCTTTGCTGCGCATCGCCAGGGGCGGCGAGGCCATGGAACTGGGCGATATGGCGTTGCGGCCGTTCACGGTGCCCCATGACGCCAATGAGCCGCTGCAACTGGTGCTGGACGACGGCGCGCTGCGCTTGGGACTGGTCACCGACCTGGGCTGCGCACCAGCAAGCGTGGCCGAAGCGCTGGCTGGCTGCCAGGCGCTGCTGCTGGAATGCAACCACGACGAGGGCATGCTGCGCACCGGGCCATATCACCCGGCGTTGAAAAAGCGCATTCTGGGCAGCCACGGCCATCTGTCGAATGCCGCGGCGGCCGATCTGCTGGCTCGCTGCCTGCATACCGGTTTGAAGACTGTGGCCGCAGCCCATCTCAGCGAACACAACAACACGCCCGAACTGGCGCGCGCCGCGTTGGCCGAAATTCTCGGCGAGGTGGAATCAGATATTCGCATTGCCCATCCAACCCTGGGTTTGGACTGGGTGGTGCTGAACTGAGCCGGGCGGCGCGACCGCATCAGGCAAAGTTTTGTAATCGCGCTCGTAACACCCGCCAAAGCGTCGCGAAAAAGAAAAGAGCCGCCGCTGCTTGCGCAGCGACGGCTCTTTCCGTGGGGACGAAGCGATTACTTCGAAGCAGCGGACGCAGCAGCGTCGACAACAGCGCTGGCAGCAGCCGAGGCAGCTTCGGCAACAGCCGAGGCAGCTTCAGAAGCGGCGGGAGCCGGGGTCACGACCGCGGGGGCCTCAACCTTGGGTTCTTCCTTCTTGCTGCAAGCGGTCAGAGCAGCAGCAGCCAGCAGGGAAGCCAACAGGATCGACTTATTCATACTTGTCCTCAAACGTTTAAACGACGGTGCACACCATAATTTTGGGGTCGTGCGCCAGTGCTTTTTGCACACTAACGGCCGACCCCGACAGAACAAGACGCGGAAAACCTCGAGCGCTTCCCTCGCCTAGCCCGTGATTATAGGGGTTTGCACGTCACAAACACTCAGAGCCCCAAAGTCGTGGGCGCAAATGAGTCGCTGGAGCGTTGTGCGAGGGCATCAAACCATTCCAGGCCACGCAGGCGCTCAGCTGGGTCCAGGCTCAATTCGCCGCGCCATAGATGACGATCGAAAAGCCGCAGGCTCAAGGTCGATTCGGCCCCGACAGCCAGCAGCAAGCTCGCCGGCGCTGCTTCGAGTCTGAGTTCCGGCTCGACGGCCCGGGCCGTCACGCAATGCGCGAAGTCACGGCGCCAGCGGACGAAGCGCGGGTGTCTGCGTACCACGTCGTCGTACTGCAGGGCCAGCAGGTGCAACTGGCGGCCGGTGCGGGCCCAGGCGGTCAGGGCGGCCAGGGCCGCCGCTTCGGACAGCGGCCACTCGACGAAGTCTGCATCCCAGGCGTGCAGCTCACGACAAGCCTGTGCGCCCGCCCAGGCCAGGGTTTCGGTGAGCAGGCGCTGGAAATCGGCCCGGCCGGCAAAAGTTTGTGCGTTCATGGCGTCTGTGGCTGAACCCAGCCATCCTCGGTCCATTGGTCCAGCAGCTCGCGCGCGTCGGGAGACAGGCGCGCGACCTCGGCGGCCCCCAGCACCCGGTTGTCGGCCAGGCTGCGCATCAGCGCTGCGTCGCGGCCGCCAGCCCGAAAGCTCTCGCCGTTCAGGAAGACATGGGCAGCGTCGTAGAGCATGCGGCTGCGGCGGTCGAGCACCGCATCGCGGCCCGGCGCCAGGGGTTCGCCGGGCTCGAACCAGACGGTGGCCTTGGGCTCGGTCAGCGCCTCGCCCAGAGCCCGCTCCAGCGCCTGCGGCCGCTGCACGGCGGCTTCGACGGCGCGGCGGGCGAAATCCAGCAAAGCAGGCGGCACCCGGGCAGGCTCGGCGGTGGCCTCCTGGCGTGGGTCGGCGTAGAGCTTGCTGGCGCTGTCGACGTCGTCCAGCAGTCGCGGCAGCAGCTCAGCCGCCAGACCCTCAACGCTCGACGCTCGAAAGCCAACCGAGCCGGTGATGCAGCCGGAGCCGACCGCGACGCCGTCATGCGCCCAGCCTGGCGGCAGGTAGAGCATGTCGCCCGGCTGCAGCACGAATTCCTCTTCGGCCTTGAAATTGGCAATGATCTTCAGAGGCACGTCGTCACGCAGCACGGCATCGCGCTGGGCGGCGATGCGCCAGCGGCGCTGTCCGGCGAGTTGGATCAGGAAGACGTCGTAGGAATCAAAATGCGGACCGACGCCTCCGCCGTCGCTGGCCACGGACAGCATCAGGTCGTCCAGCCGCGCTTCGGGCACAAAGCGAAAAAGGTCGAGCAGCGCGCGCCCTTCCGCCAAATGCTGATCCAGGCCTTGCACCAGCAGGGTCCAACCGGGTTTGCTCATCGCCGGCAGGCGCGCGATGGGGCCTTGCTTGAGCTTCCACTCGCCATCAAAGGCAGTGACGAGGCGGGACTCGACATCGTCGCGCGCCGCCAGCGCGGCCAGCTCCTTCAGCGAAGCCGGCGACGGCGCGGGATTGAAGGCCTGGCGCACGAGCAGCGGCTTCTTCTGCCAGTGCTTGTGCATGAACTGCTCCGGGCTCAGGCCGGCGAGCATCGCTGTGGGTAAGGCAATCTGCATGCCTTATTGTGCCGAGGGTGGTGTGGGAAAATCTCTCCCATGCAAGCGACCCGCCCCTGTGTTGTCTCCCTGCGCTGGAGACTCGAAGATGCCCAAGGCCAGCTCATCGACGAGCTGGCCGAGCCCATGGAATTCCTGCTGGGGGGTGACGACCTGTTTGCCAAGGTCGAGGAAGCGCTGGAGGGCCAGGAGGCCGGCTTCGAGACCAGCCTCGCACTGCAACCCGAGGAGGCCTTCGGCGACTACGACTCCGGTCTCGTCTGCTTCGAAGCCCGCGGGCTGTTCCCGGACGGCGTCGAGCCCGGGCTGCAGATCGAGGGCCTGCCCGAAGGCGCCGCTACCGAAGGCATGCCCGAGGACGTGGTCTACACCGTCACCGAGGTCTACCCTCAGCATGTCGTGCTCGACGGCAATCACCCGCTGGCCGGCATCGGCCTGCGCATGCACCTGACGCTGCTGGACGTGCGCGCGGCCACCGAGCAGGAGGTCGAGGCCGGTTCAGTTGGCGAGCCTATCTTCATGGTGCAGACCGGCGCGCCGCCGGACGAGCAACTGCATTGAGGCCCCTCGACCAGCCTCGCGCCGCTGAACGCGGGCGAGTCTGGTCGGTCCCCCGCGGGGACGGCGATGCTTGCGGCATCGAGCCGCACGCACATCGCCTTGCGGGCCGGCTAGGGAGCGGCCCGGCGCTCGGCCCGAAATACGGTTCAGTGCGCGCGTCTTGGCGCCCTGCTTATGCCTTGCCGGTGGAGCCGAAGCCGCCTGCTCCGCGTTCGGACGAGTCGAAGCTGTCGACGCGACGGAAGGTCGCCTGCACAACCGGCACGATGACCAGTTGGGCGATGCGCTCGAAGGGCTGGATGACGAACTCCGTCTGGCCGCGATTCCAGCAGCTGACCATGAGCTGGCCCTGGTAATCGCTGTCGATCAGACCGACCAGGTTGCCCAGCACGATGCCGTGTTTGTGGCCCAGACCCGAGCGCGGCAGGATGATGGCCGCCAGGCCCGGGTCGGCGATATGGATGGCCAGACCCGTAGGGATCAGCGTCGTCTGGCCGGGAGCGAGCGTGATGGGCTCACTCAGGCAGGCGCGAAGGTCGAGGCCGGCGCTGCCGGGCGTGGCGTAAGCGGGGATCTGCTCGGCCATGCGGGCGTCGAGCACTTGCAAATCAATCGGGGTCATCAGAGTCTTTTGGAAAGTTCGGTCATCAGCTCGCGCGCCAGGCTGAGCTTGTCGGCCCGGGGCAGTTCGCGCTGGCCCTGCTCGTCGATGAGCAGCAGCGCGTTGTCGTCACGGCCGAAGGTGGCGGGGCCGAGGTTGGCGACGATGAGCGGGATGCCCTTGCGGCGGCGCTTGGCGTCGGCGTGTTCTGCGAGCTTCTCGCTTTCGGCGGCGAAGCCGACGCAGAAAGGGGGCATGTGCAGCTTGGCAACCGCGGCGAGGATGTCCGGGTTCTCGGCCATCGCGATGGTCGGCGCGGTCGCACCGCCCTCGGCTTTCTTCAGCTTGTGTTCGTGCGCCTGGGCGGGGCGCCAGTCAGCCACCGCTGCCGTCGCTATGAAAGCATGCTGGTGGGTGGCTAGCGGCAGCACGGCGTCGAACATCTGCTGCGCACTCTGTACGTCGATGCGCTGCACGCCGCGCGGTGTCGCCAGGTGCACTGGGCCCGCCACCAGCGTGACCTCGGCGCCGGCCTCGGCCGCAGCGCGGGCGATGGCGAAACCCATCTTGCCGCTGCTGTGGTTGGTGATGCCGCGCACCGGGTCGATGGGCTCGAAGGTCGGGCCGGCCGTGATCAGCAGCTTCTTGCCCAGCAGCGTCTTGGGCGCGAGGAAGGCCTCGACGTCGTCGAAGATCTCTTGCGCCTCCAGCATGCGGCCGTCGCCGATCTCGCCGCAGGCCTGGTCGCCGTTGGCGGGGCCGATGACGGTCGCGCCGTCGGCCTTGAGCTGCGCGACATTGCGCTGTGTGGCGGGGTGAGCCCACATCTCTCGGTTCATCGCCGGCACGACCAGCAGCGGGCACTCAGCGATGCGGCGGGCCAGCGCCGTCAGGCTGACGAGATCGTCCGCCCTGCCCTGCGCCAGCGCGGCGATGGCATCGGCACTCGCAGGCGCCACCAGCATCACATCGGCCTCGCGGCTGAGGTTGATATGGGCCATGTTGTTGTCGGGACGCGCATCCCACTGGCTGGTGTAGACCGGCCGGCCGGACAGGGCCTGCATGGTCACCGCGGTGATGAACTGCTCGGCGGCCTCGGTCATCATGACCTGCGCCGTCGCGCCGCCCTTCACGAACAGGCGCGTCAGCTCCGCGATCTTGTAGCCGGCGATGCCGCCGGTCATGGCGAGCAGGACGTGCTTGCCTTGCAGTGGTGATGTCATCAACGCTTCCTGAACACCAGATCCCACACGCCATGTCCGAGCTTGATGCCGCGGTTCTCGAACTTGGTCAGCGGGCGGTAGGCGGGCTTGTCAGCATAGCCGGCCGCGGTGTTCAGGAGCTGGGGCTCGGCCGACAGCACTTCAAGCATCTGCTCAGCGTACGGCTGCCAGTCGGTCGCGCAGTGCAGATAACCGCTTGGCGCGATGTGCTGGATCAACTTGGCAACGAACTCCGGCTGGATCAGCCGCCGCTTGTTGTGACGCTTCTTGTGCCAGGGGTCGGGGAAGAAGATGTGCACGCCCGCCAGCAGGTCTGGGCCGATCATGTCGCGCAGCACCTCCACGGCATCGTGCTGGACGATGCGGATGTTGGTGAGCTGCTTCTCATCGATGAGCTTGAGCAGAGCGCCGACACCCGGCTCATGCACCTCGCAGCCGATGAAGTCATGGTCGGGCAGCGTGCCCGCAATGTCGGCCGTCGCGCCGCCCATGCCGAAGCCGATCTCCAGCACCAGCGGGGCTTTGCGGCCGAAGATGGCTTCAGCGTCCAGGCGTTCGGGCTTGTAGGGCAGGACGAACTTCGGGCCCAGTTCGGCCAGGGCCTTGATCTGGCCCGTGCCCATGCGGCCGGCACGCGTGACGAAGCTCTTGATCGCCCGGCGCGGCGGGTCCTCTTTTTCTTCCATCAGCCGACCTCAGCCATCACCATGGGCGTGGCGGCGATGTCGGCGTCGCCCAGCGTGCACGCGGCCAGATAGGACGCGATGGCACGCTCAGCCGCCGCGTCGTCCGCGGCGTGGACCAGCGCCAGCGGCTCGCCGGCGGCGACGCGGGTGCCCAGCGGCTTCACTTCCGAGAAGCCGACACGCATGTCGATGGCGTCACCGGCCTTGCGCCGACCGCCGCCGAGTTCGACGATGGCCACGCCCAGGTCGCGGGTCGACATCGTCGTGATGACGCCGGCGCGCAATGCGCGGACAGGCTTCACGACGGGCGCGGCGGTCAGATAAGCCTCGGGCCGCTCCATCAGGTCCGCCGGGCCGCCCAGGGCAACCACCATCTTGGCGAACTTCTCGGCAGCGGCGCCGGAGTCCAGCGCAGCCTGCAGCTTGACGCGAGCGCCAGCGGTGTTGGCAGCCAGGCCGCCCAGCACCAGCATCTCGGCGCACAGCGCCAGCGTCACTTCGTGCAGGCGCGGCTCGCGGGCCTCGCCCTTCAGGTAGCGGATGGTCTCGATCACTTCGAGCGAGTTGCCGACATCGCTGCCCAGGATCTGGTTCATGTCGGTGATCAGCGCACGCGTCTTCAGGCCCGCGCCACCGGCGACCGCGACGATGCTCTCGGCCAGCTCCTTGGCGAACTCGGGCGTGGACGCGAAGGCACCGTTGCCGCACTTGATGTCCATGGCCAGGCCTTCGAGGCCGGCAGCCAGCTTCTTGGACAGGATGCTGGCGGTGATCAGCGGCACGCTCTCGACAGTGGCCGTCACGTCGCGCGTCGCGTAGAAGCGCTTGTCGGCGGGGGCGAGGTCGGCCGTCTGGCCAATGATGGCGCAACCCAGCGAGCGCACGATCTGGTCGAACCGGGCCGGGTCGGGTGTCGTCGTGTAGCCGGGAATGGCCTCCAGCTTGTCGACCGTGCCGCCGGTGTGGCCCAGGCCCCTGCCGGCAATCATCGGCACATAGCCGCCGCAGGCCGCCACCATGGGCGCCAGCATCAGGCTGACCTTGTCGCCCACGCCGCCGCTGCTGTGCTTGTCCAGCACGGGGCCGGGCATGTCGGGCCAGCGCATGACGCGGCCGGAGTTCATCATCGCGCGGGTCAGCAGCACGGCTTCGTCGCGGCCCATGCCCTTGAGGAACACGGCCATGCCGAGGGCGGCCACCTGGCCTTCGCTCCAGGAGTTGTCGACGAGGCCGCGGACGAAATGGTTGATCTGCGCTTCGTTGAGCGCCTGGCCGTCGCGCTTGGCGCGGATGATTTCTTGAGCAAGCATGGTCAGTAGGCCGCGGTGACAGCGGCGGATTGAGCGCCGGAGAGCACGGCTTCGATGTCGGTGAGCAGGCCGCTGGCGCCAAAGCGCAGGCGTTGCGGGTTGAGAGCGGCAGCGCCCAGGGCGGCTTCGGCCTGGGCGATATAGCCCGCGGCGTCGGCCACCGAGCGCACGCCGCCCGAGGCCTTGAAGCCGGCGGCGGACAGGCCGCTCGCGGCGATCTCCTTCAGCATCACGGCCGCCGCGGCCGGCGTGGCGCCGACTGGGGTCTTGCCGGTGCTCGTCTTGACGAAGTCGGCACCGGCCGCCAGCGCCAGGCGCGTGGCCTGGGCGATGCGCTCGGGCGTGGCCAGTTCGCCGGATTCGATGATGACCTTGAGCGTCAGCGGCCGGCTGGCGAAGCGGACCTCGGAAAGAAACTCGCTCACCTCGGTGCTGTCACCGGCAATCAGCGCGCGCCAGGGCAGCACGACGTCGACCTCATCTCCGCCCGCCTGCGCAATCTCCGTGACATCAGCCAGCGCGCGAGCCTGGTCCAAAGCGCCATCGGGAAAGTTTGCAACCGCCGCGACCTTGATGGATGCCGGCAAGGCGGCGCGCGCTTGGGCAACGAAACGCGGCCAGACGCAGACAGCAGCCACGGGGCCATGCGGCGACTGCGCACGGCGGCACAGCGCGTCGATGTCGGCGGCGGTGTCGGCGTCGTTCAGGCTGGTCAGATCCAGGCAGGCCAGCGCCGTACGGGCCGCGGCCTTCAGATCGGCCGTCATAGCGTCAGCTCGGCAAAGCTCGCAATGAGGGCCGCCAGAAAGCTCGCGGCGCGTTCGCCAGAGAGCTGCGCCTGCTTCAGCGTCAGATCATGCGTCAGCGCCTCAGCGGACAGGCCAGCCGCCATGTTGGTCATCAGCGCGATGCCCATCACCTTGAGGCCGGCGTGGCGGGCCAGGATGGTCTCAGGCACGGTGCTCATGCCCACTGCGTCAGCACCCCAGGCCGCAAACATGCGGATCTCGGCGGCCGTCTCGAACTGTGGGCCCAGGGCCCAGCAGTACGTGCCCTCGCCCAGCATCAGGTTCTCGCGCTTGGCCAAGGCGAGCGCGTGCTTGCGCAGGTCGGCGTCGTAGGCATTGACCATGTCGACAAAGCGATGGCTGCCCTGCTCGCCCACCAGCGGGCTGCGCTGCGGTGCGTTGATGTGATCGGCAATCAGCATCAGGCTGCCGGGCGGCATGTGGCCGCGCAGCGAGCCGGAGGCATTGGTCTGCACCAGCAGCTTCACGCCCCAGCGCTTGAGGGTGCGCAACGCGCCCGCCATGCCGGTGCAGTCGCCGCTCTCATAGGTGTGGGCGCGGCCGCGCAGGAAGATGACGCGCTGCTTGCCGATATTGCCGACGACGATCTCGTTGACATGGCCCTCGACCTTGGGCTGCGGGAAGGCCGGCAGCTCGGTATAGGGCAGGTTCTTGGCATCCTGCACATGGCTGACCGCGCCGGCCCAGCCGGAGCCGAGCACGACGGCGACTTCAGGGGCGTCGCCAAACAGGGATTGCAGCTTCTCGACGTTCGCGGAGATGGCGACGTCGAGGGTTTTGTTGTCGATCATGGGAAAACCTCAGATGTGCAAGTGACTGGGCCCGAAGCTGTGGGGCAGCAATTCGGCCAGGGTCCAGCGTTGGCGGATGCCGCCAGGATCGCCGGCAATGACGATGAGCTCTTCGGGAACGGAGAACTCCCGCAGCTTCTGGCGGCAGCCACCGCAGGGGGTGATGACATCGGGGCCGGGGCCGGTCACGAGGACGGCCCGGGCCTGCTTGCCGCCGGCCATGATCATGGCCGTCAGCGCCGAAGGTTCCGCGCACCAGCCCTGGGGGTAGGACGCGTTCTCCATGTTGGCGCCGATGTGGATGCGGCCTTGCTCGTCGAGGATGGCCGCGCCGACCTTGTATTTCGAATACGGCGAATGCGAGAACTCGCGGGCGCGCAGCGATTCGGCGAGCAGGCGGTTCAGCAGGTCCTGGGTCAATTCCATTTCAGCGCTCCTTCACGTAGGGCTTGCCCAGCGCCTTGGGGGCGATGGCAGAACCAATGAAGCCAGCCAACAGCACGACCGTCAAGATATAGGGCAAAGCCTGGATCAGCTGCACGGGTACTTCGCCGATGCCAGGCAACTGCACGCCCTGCATGCGGATCGCCACGGCATCCAGGAAGCCGAACAGCAGGCAGGCCGCCATCGTCGGCAGCGGCTTCCACTTGCCGAAGATCATCGCCGCCAGCGCAATGAAGCCGCGGCCGGCGGTCATGTTGGGCGAGAAGGACGCGTTCTGCGCCAGCGTCAGGTAGGAGCCGGCCAGGCCGCAGAGCACGCCATTCATCAGCAGCGCCTGGTACCGCAGGCCTTGCACGGACATGCCGGCCGCTTCCACCATGGCCGGGTTCTCGCCCACGGCGCGCAGGCGCAGGCCCGGTCGGGTGCGCTCCAGAAAGAACCAGACCGCAGCAACCATCAGGAAGGCGACGTAGACCAGCACGTTGTGGCTCAGCAGGCCGTGGCCGAAGACGGAGGCAAACCAGTTGCCCGGCTGCGGCTCGGCAAAGCCCTTGGCGAGGGCGGTCAGGCGCACGTCGGGCTCGATGGGCGGCGTCTGGCCACCTTGCTGGAACCAAGCGATGCCGAGCACGACGGTAAGGCCGGCGGCAATCATGTTCAGCGCGACGCCGGAGACGACTTGATCGCCACGGTTGGTCACACAGGCAAAGCCATGCAACAGCGAGGCAATACAGGCGACGGCAATGGCGGCCATCACGCCATAGGCCGTCGAATGCGTGACCGAGGCGGCGGCCGCGGCCGCGAAGGCGGCGAACAGCATCTTGCCTTCCAGGCCCAGGTCGACGACGCCGGCGCGCTCGGACAGCACGCCCGCCATCGCGCACAGCAGCAGCGGCGCGCTGACGCGCAACGTGGACGCCAGCACCGAGGCAATCAGGACTTCATCCATCAGCGGCCTCCCTTCACCATGCCGTAGAGGCGCGCAAACAGCGGCGCGCTGACCGTGGCCATCGCGCCCGAGAACAGCACGATCAGGCCCTGCGCCGTGACCACCATCTCGCGGCTGAAGCCTTGCAGCTCGAACGAGACCTCGACGCCGCCCTGGTAGAGCACGCCGAACAGCAGCGAGGCCAGCACGATGCCGACCGGATGGTTGCGGCCCATCAGCGACACGGCGATGCCGGTGAAGCCGGCGCCGGCGACGAAGTCCAGCGTCAGCTTGCCCTGCACGCCCGAAATCTCGTTGATGCCAACCATGCCGGCCAGCGCACCGGAAATCGCCATCGCGATCAGCACCTGGGCGCGCGGGCGGATGCCAGCGTAGTGGGCCGCGCGCGGTGCGCTGCCGACTGAGCGGACCGCGTAGCCGGCGGCGCTCTTCCACAGGAACCAGCCGACGAAGACGCAGGCGATCAGCGCGATGACAAGGCTGAGGTTGAGCGGCGAAGACGGCAGCTCATAGCCCAGCGCGGCGGCCATCTGGTGCAGGGCCGGCATGCGAGCGGATTCGCTGAACTCGGCCGACTCGACGGACATGCTGCCGGCCGGGCGCAGCCAGTTCACTAGCAGATAACCGTTCAGCGCCGCAGCGAGAAAGTTGAACATGATCGTCGTGATGACGATGTGGCTGCCGCGCCAGGCCTGCAGATACGCGGGCAGCGCCGCCCACAGCATGCCGAAGAAGGCCGCGGCGATGACCAGCAGCGGCAGCATGACGACGGCCGGCAGCTTGGCGCCCAGCCACAGCGCAACCAGGGCCACGCCCACGCCGCCCAGCGTCGCCTGGCCCTCGCCGCCGATGTTGAACAGGCCGGCGTGGATGGCGACCGCGACCGCCAGGCCGGTGAAGATGAAGGTCGTCGCGTAGTAGAGCGAGTAGCCCAGGCCGCGCACGCTGCCCAGGGCGCCGTTGAGCAGCACGGTCAGCGCCTGCCAGGGGCTGTGGCCGATGACCAGGACGACCAGCCCGGCCACGACCAGGGCGATGGCCAGGTTCCAAAGCGGCAGCAGGCCGATGTCGATCCAGCGGGGGAGAGTCAAAGGCTGGCTCATGCGGCAGCTCGTTCTTCTTGTGCGGCCATCAGCAGGCCCAAACGTTTTTCGTCGCAGTCTTCAATCGCCAGCTCGCCGGTAATGCGACCGCAGTTCATGACGATCACGCGGTCGGCCAGGGCCAGGATCTCGTCCAGCTCGCTGCTGACCAGCAGCACCGCGCAGCCGGCATCGCGCAGGGCGCGCAGCTGGCCGTGGATGAATTCGATGGCGCCGATGTCGACGCCACGGGTGGGCTGGCCCACCAGCAGCACGGTCGGCTGCTCGCCGATCTCGCGCGCCAGGATGAGCTTTTGCTGGTTGCCGCCGGAAAACTTGGACGAGCCCAGGTTCTCGTCGCGCGGGCGCACGTCGAAGCGTTCTTGCATGGCACGCGTCGCATCGCGCATCGCGGCGTGGTTCATCGCCGCGCCTTTGCGGTATTTGGGCAGATTCTGGTAGCCCAGCACGGCCGACTCCCAGGCTGGGAAGCTCATGACGAGGCCGACGGCGTGGCGATCCTCCGGCACATGCGCCAGGCGCAGCGGACGGGCGCGGGCCGTGTCCAACCAGGCCTCGGGCGTGAAGCTCGCGCCGCCGAGCTCCAGGCGACCACCCTCGGGCGACCGCAGGCCGGACAGAACTTCCAGCAGCTCGCTCTGGCCATTGCCCGACACGCCAGCCACGCCGACGATCTCGCCGGCCTTCAGCGTCAGGCTGACGTCCTTCAGCGCGGGTACGCCGTTGGCGTGCTTGAGGCTCAGGCCGGAGGCTTGCAAGCGCACTTCGCCGGCATGCACTTCCATGCCTTCAGGGCGACCCAGCGTGACCTTGCGGCCCACCATGGACTCGGCCAGCGACTCCTCGCTCCACTCGGAGATAGCACGCGTCTCGACCACCTGCCCCGCCCGCATCACCGTGACGGCGCTGCACAGGCTCATGACTTCCCGCAGCTTGTGCGTGATGAGGATCAGCGTCGTGCCGCGCTCCTTCAAGCGGCGCAGCGTGACGAAAAGCTGGTCGGTCTCCTGCGGCGTCAGCACGGCCGTCGGCTCGTCCAGGATCAGGATCTTGGCGCCGCGGTACAGCGCCTTCAGAATTTCCAGGCGCTGCAACTCGCCCACGGGCAGGTCGGCCACCACGGCATCGAGCTGCACGGTGAGGCCGGTCTCCTGCATCAGCGCCTGCAGCTTCTTGCGCACATCGGCCTTGGCCGGCGCCAGGAAGAAGCGCCCTTCGGCGCCCAGCATGATGTTTTCCAGGCAGGTCAGCGTGTCGACCAGCATGAAGTGCTGGTGCACCATGCCGATACCCAGGGCAATGGCCTGCTGGGAATTGGCGATGTGGACCTGCTGGCCGTTGACCTCGATATGGCCTGAATCGGCGTGGTAGTAGCCATACAGGATGGCCATCAGCGTGCTCTTGCCCGCGCCGTTCTCGCCCACGAGGCCATGCACGCTGCCCGCGGCGATGTCGAAGGACACCTCGCGGTTGGCCTGGACCGCGCCAAAGCGCTTGGAAATCGCCCGGAGGCGGACGGCGGGCGTCATCGCGCCGCTCAGAACTTACAAGCGTTGTCCGCCATGTAGTCGGCCACCTTCACCTTGCCGGCAATGATGTCGGCCTTGATGGCTTCAACCTTGGCCTTCAGCGGTGGCGTGATGAGCTTGGCGTTGTTGTCGTCCAGCGCATAGTCGACGCCGCCTTCCTTCAGGCCCAGCACGCTGACGCCGGGCTTCCAGGCCTTCAGCACGTTGTAGACGGCCACGTCCACATGCTTGACCATGGAGGTCAGCATCGTGCCGGGCTGGATGTGGTTCTGGTTGCTGTCCACGCCGATGGCGAGCTTGCCGGCGTCCTTGGCAGCTTGATATACACCGACGCCTGTGCCGCCGGCGGCGGCGAAGACGACGTCCGAACCCTTGGCGAACTGGCTCTTGGCCAGCTCACCGCCGCGGGTCGGGTCGTTCCAGGCGGTCGATGTGGTGCCCGTCATGTTGGCGAACACCTCGATCTTGGGGTTCGTCGCCTTGGCGCCCTGCTCGTAGCCGCACTGGAACTTGCGGATCAGCGGGATGTYCATGCCGCCGACAAAGCCGACCTTGTTGGTCTTGGTGACCAGGGCCGCCATGGCGCCGACGAGGTAGCTGCCCTCGTGCTCCTTGAACAGCAGCGACTGCACATTGGGCAGGTCAACCTTGGCGTCGATGATGGCGAACTGGGTCTTGGGGAAGTCCTTGGCCACCTGCTGCAGGGCCGACGCCTGGGCGAAGCCGATGCTGATGATGGGACTGGCACCCCGCTCGGCCATGCGGCGGATGGCCTGCACGCGCTGGGTGTCGTTGCTGATCTCGAACTCGAGATAGGTCTTGCCGGTTTCCTTCTTCCACTGCTCGGCGCCCTGGTAGCCGGCCTGGTTGAAGGATTTGTCGAACTTGCCGCCCATGTCGAAGATCACCGCGGGCTGCTGGGCCTGGGCCATGGCCGATGCGACCAGCAGGGTCAAGGCAGCAAGACGGGGCAGAGAGGTCGTCATGGGCATGGGGTGAGCAAGGCGGAAGGGGCGCATTGTAGAAAACATCCCTCAAGTTTTACTGGATAGGAAAATACCGATTCACGCGAATCAATGGGCCCGGCTGTGGCGCAGCCGCCGGTGAGCCGCACGGGCATGGGGCAGCCAGCCGAGTGTCGCCCAACGCCGCCACATCAAAAGGCCGCGAATCCATTCATCAGCGGCATAAGCAATCCACACGCCAACCAGGCCCCACCCCAGGTAAACCCCGAGAAACCAGCTGCCGCCCGCCAGCACGATGGCCATGGAGGCCGAGCCCACCATCACCGGGTAGCGTGCGTCTCCGGCGGCCCGCAGCGCGTTGATGACGACGAGGTTGAAGCTGCGCCCAGGCTCGACGAGCACCGTCCACCACAGCAGCGTGCAACCCAGCGCAATGATGGCCGGGTCGGAGGTGAAGCGGGTCAGCAGCCAGGGCCCTGCCAGCGCAAAAGCCGTCGAGACGACCAGCGCCAGCGCAATGCCCAGCGCCAGGGAACGCCGCACCAGCCGGTCAGCCCGACGCAACTTGCCCGCGCCGATCATGTGGCCGACCATGATCTCCACCGCAAAGCTGATGGCCAGGCTGAACATCAGGATCACGTGCAGGAACTGCGTCGTATAGGCGTGCGTGGCCAGCGCATGGGCGCCAAGCTGGGCCACGGCAGCCAGGCTGGTCATGAAGGCCAGGCGCCAGGAGATGTTCTCCGCCGCGCCGGGGATGCCGATGTGCAGCACGGTCTTCAGCGGCTTGCGCACCAGCCGCCACCAGTCGGCCGCGCGCAGCCGCAGGTTCAAGCGCGTGCGCCACAGCAAGATATGCAGCATCAGGCCCATGCCGCGCCCGCAGGTGCAGGCCAGCGCATAGCCCACCAGGCCCAGGCGCGGCATGGCCAGCAGGGCCACCACCAGCGTGACGACCTGGATGAGCACGACGACGGCCAGCGCCTCGCGGCTGCGCAGGTGCGAACGCATGACGCTGGACATGTTGGCGTTCCAGGCGTCCAGCAGCAGCGCCGGCGCCAGCGCCTGCAGCAGCGTCTTGGCCAGCGGCGCCACTTCGGGCGGCGCGTTCACCAGCGTCAGCAACGGGCCTGCCGCAATCAATGCCGCCACGGCCCCGCCCACGCCCAGCCAGGTGCTGGCGCCGACCACGGCGCGGGCCACCGCATCGGCCTGGTCGCGCCGGCCCGCACCCAGGGCCTGGGTGACAGCCACGCTGACACCGGCACCGATGACACGGAACAATACAAAGACCGCGGCGAACACCTGGTTGGCCAGGCCGAAGGCGGCGCCGCTGTTGTCGGACAGCCGGGCGGCCAGGCCGGTGCCGATGATGCCGATGCCGATGCCCAGCAGCAGCTCCAGCAGCATCGGCCAGGTCAGCGCAAACAGACGGGGACGAGCGGACAAGGCGGTCATTACCGGGTCTTAACGACGGGATTCACACAAGTCACGACAAGCTCGCCAGAATGGTTAGGGTCTATTGACCTGTGAATCGTCCCCGCGCTGGGGTGGCCAAGGGTGCAGAGCTAGGCGCAGTCCGCCGCCCAGGCTGGCCGCCTGGGCAAGGGCTGCAACAACGCGCTGCGCCCTTGGCCACCCCAGCCCGAAGGGTGAGGTCCCGCTCAGGGCCAACTCGTTGTTGCAAGTGCTCGCCGGGTCACCAACCCGACTGCGCCTTGCGCCTAGATTTGGCCCTGAGCGGGACCTCACGCGGGGACGACTCACAGGCCAATAGACCCCAGTCATCCTATAGGAGTAACCATGCCGAAACCCGCGGCCCACGCGTTTGCAAACACCCAGGCCAAGTTCAAGCTCGCCGCAGGCAAGTCCGGGCAGTTTTTCTCCCTGCCCAAGCTGGCCGAGGCCTACCCGAACGTGGCGCGCATGCCGATCTCGATGCGCATCGTGCTGGAAAGCGTGCTGCGCAACTGCGACGGCAAGAAAGTGACGGCCGAGCATGTCGAGCAACTGGCCAACTGGAAGCCCAATGCCGCCCGCGTCGATGAGATCCCCTTCGTCGTCGCTCGCGTGGTGCTGCAGGACTTCACCGGCGTGCCCTTGCTGGCCGACCTGGCCGCCATGCGCAACGTGGCCGCCGCGATGGGCAAGAACCCCAAAGCCATCGAACCGCTGGTGCCGGTGGACCTCGTCGTCGACCACTCGGTCATGATCGACTACTACGGCACCAAGAAGGCGCTGGACCTGAACATGAAGCTGGAGTTCSAGCGCAACCGCGAGCGCTACGAGTTCATGAAGTGGGGCATGCAGGCTTTCGACACCTTCGGCGTCGTACCGCCCGGCTTCGGCATCGTCCACCAGGTCAACCTCGARTACCTGGCGCGCGGCGTGCACAAGGGCAAGGACGGCGTCTTCTACCCGGACAGTCTCGTCGGCACCGACAGCCACACSACCATGATCAACGGCATCGGCGTSGTSGSCTGGGGCKKSGGCGGCATCGAGGCCGAGGCYGSCATGCTGGGCCAGCCGGTCTACTTCCTSACGCCCGACGTGRTSGGCTTYGAGCTGACSGGCCRMCTGCGYGARGGCGTSACAGCCACCGACCTGGTGCTCACCGTCACCGAGATCCTGCGCAAGCACAAGGTCGTCGGCAAGTTYGTCGARTTYTTCGGCGAAGGCACCCGCACGCTGGCCCTGCCSGACCGCGCSACSATYGSCAACATGGCGCCCGARTACGGCGCCACCATGGGCTTCTTCCCGGTCGACGAGAAGACCGTCGACTACTTCAAGGGCACCGGCCGCACCGCCGCCGAGATCGAGGCCTTCGAGGCCTATTGGCGGGCTCAAGGCATGTTCGGCGTGCCCAAGGCGGGCGACATCGACTTCACCTCGGTGGTCTCGCTGGACCTGGGCACCGTGGCGCCCAGCCTGGCCGGCCCCAAGCGCCCGCAGGACCGCATCGAGATCACGAATCTCGCCTCCACCTTCGCGCAGCTCTTCAGCAAGCCCACCGCCGAGAACGGTTTCAACCAGCCCGCGGACAAGCTGGCGCAGAACTTCGTCACCGAATCCGGCCTGCCGGTGAAGAACGGCGACGTGCTGATCGCTGCCATCACCTCCTGCACCAACACCAGCAACCCCAGCGTGCTGCTGGCCGCGGGCCTGCTGGCCAAGAAGGCGGTGGAAGCCGGCCTCACGGTGGCGCCGCACATCAAGACKTCSCTCGCGCCKGGCTCGCGCATCGTCACCGARTACCTSGAGAAGGCMGGMCTGCTGCCCTATCTGGAAAAGCTCGGCTTCAACGTCGCCGCCTATGGCTGCACGACCTGCATCGGCAACGCCGGCGACCTGACGCCCGAGCTGAACAAGCTCATCCAGGACAACGACCTCGTCTGTGCGGCCGTGCTGTCGGGCAACCGCAACTTCGAGGCCCGCATCCACCCCAACCTCAAGGCCAACTTCCTGGCCAGCCCGCCGCTGGTCGTGGCCTATGCCATCGCTGGTACCGTGACCCGCGACCTGATGACGCAGCCCGTGGGCTACAACAGCAAGGGCCATCCCGTCTTCCTGGGCGACATCTGGCCCAGCAGCGACGAGATCTACGCGCTGATGAAGCATGCGATGGACCCCGTTGCCTTCAAGGCCAACTACGACCAGGTCGCCACCAAGCCCGGCAAGCTGTGGGACGCCATCAAGGGCGTCAAGGGCCAGGTCTACAACTGGCCCAAGAGCACCTACATCGCCCAGCCGCCCTTCTTCGAGGGTTTCACGATGGTCCCACCGGCGCTGGTGTCGGGCGTCAAGGGCGCCAAGGTCATGGCGCTGTTCGGCGATTCGATCACCACCGACCACATCAGCCCGGCCGGCTCCTTCAAGGAGACGACGCCGGCCGGCCAGTTCCTGACGGCCAACGGCGTGGCCAAGGCCGACTTCAATTCCTACGGCGCGCGCCGCGGCAACCATGACGTGATGATGCGCGGCACCTTCGCCAATGTGCGCGTGAAGAACCTGATGCTGCCCGCCCGGCCCGACGGCTCGCGCGAGGAAGGCGGCTACACGCTGAAGGGCGGCCAGCAGACCACCATCTACGACGCCGCCATGGCCTATATCCAGGAAGGCACGCCCACCGTCATCTTCGCGGGCGAGGAATACGGCACCGGGTCGAGTCGCGACTGGGCCGCGAAGGGAACTCAACTGCTGGGCATCAAGGCCGTCATCGCCAAAAGCTTCGAGCGCATCCACCGCAGCAACCTGATCGGCATGGGTGTGCTGCCGCTGCAGTTCAAGGCCGGCACGAGCTGGGAGTCGCTGGGCCTGACAGGCGCGGAGACGATAGACATCGGCCTGGCCGAGGTGATCAAGCCGCAAGGCGACGCGGCGATGACGATCACCTACGCCGACGGATCGGTCAGGCAGGTACCGCTGACGCTGCGCATCGACACGGCCATCGAGGTGGACTACTACTACCACGGCGGCATCCTGCCGTTCGTGTTGAGACAGTTGCTCGCGGCCTGAGACCTCTCGCCCAAGGAGTACCTTGGTCGGTCTCCCGAGGAGACGGCGATGCTTGCCGGATTGACCGGCAAGCACATCGCCCAACGCGGGCCGGCTAGGGAGCGGCCCGGCGCTCGACCCGCAAGTCCTCCCCCTGTCTAGACAAGTACGCAGCAGGTTTATGGGACAGGTTTGTCCCACGACACGCACACCATCCACCTCACCAGAATCCGCGGCTTCTTCAACCCAGTGCCCCGACCCGGGGCCGACAGGAGCTTGCATGAAGACCTGGTTCAAGTTGACCGCCGCTGCATTTGCCGTTGTCGCCACAAGCGCCAGCCATGCCGCCAACGCCGAATGCCTGGATGTGCGCGTGAGCAACGCCTCGCCCGTCGTGAACGGCGACGTCGACGTCCACGTGGATGTCGCCGTCACCAACCAATGCCGCACCGCCGTGCAGGTGCTGCGCTGGCAGCTGCCCAGCGACACCATGAGCGGCTCGCTGTTCACCGTGACGCGCGACGACCGCCCGGTTCGCTACACCGGCGCCGTCATCAAGCGCGCGGCGCCCCAGGCCAAGGACTATGTGGAGATCGCCGCTGGCGCCACGCTGAACTACAAGGTCGAACTGACCGGCCACTACGACTTCAGCAAGAACGGCCGCTACGCCATCGAGTTCCACAGCGACCGCGGCACCCACGGCTCGGGCGCCCAGTCCATGCACAGCGCGACGACCACCTACCTGTGGGCGCAGGGCCGCAACGAGAAGCTGGACGCTGCCAGCGCCGACGACGAGGCGGCCACCACGATGCGCGCCAACGCCACCGCGGCAGCCGCCAGCATCTCCTACACCGGCTCCTGCACCAGCAGCCAGAAGTCCTCGCTGGCCTCAGCCGTCACGGCAGCCACCAACTACGCGTCCAGCTCGACCACCTACCTCAACGGCACGCCGTCGGGCACGCCGCGCTACACGAGCTGGTTCGGCGCCTACACCTCGTCACGCTGGAACACGGCCAAGGATCACTTCACCAAGGCCCGCAACGCCTTCCAGACCGCCGCCCTGACGCTGGACTGCAGCTGCAAGGACAGCGGCACCTACGCCTATGTCTACCCGACGCAGCCGTACAAGATCTACGTCTGCGGCGCCTTCTGGAGCGCGCCGATGACGGGCACCGACAGCAAGGGCGGCACCCTGGTGCACGAGATGATGCATTTCAACGTCATCGCTGGTACCGACGACTGGGCCTATGGCCAGAGCGCGGCCAAGAGCCTGGCCAAGTCCAACCCGACCAAGGCGCTGGACAACTCGGACAACCACGAATACTTCGCTGAGAACAGCCCCTTCCAGAACTGAGTTCCCTCGCGTTTGACGCGCCGCCTTCGGGCGGCGCTTTTTTTGGGGGCTGCCGATCGTGCGGCCCTGGGCTAGGCTCGCAACCATGCGTCTTCACCGCCTATATCTCGCAACCGCAGCCTTGTTCACAGCCTGCCTTTCGTCCATGGCCCTTGCCGTAACGCCCCTGCAGCATGCCGAGCTGAGCTGCCAGTTCCAGGCCACACCCAAGCCCGACGGCCAGGTGTTGCTGCAATTCAAGCTGAGCAACAACGGCAAGCGCGATCTGCACCTGCTGCGCTGGGGCAGCCCCTTCGAGGGCGCCTGGTTCGGACCTTTCGTACAGGCCAGCACGCCACAGGGGAAACTGACTTTCCAGGGCGCGATGCGCAAACGCGGCGATCCGTCGGCCCAGGACTATCTGCACCTGCCAGCCGGCGAGAGCCTGAGCGCGGAACTGACGCTGAACGACGCCTTCACGGTGCCTCCCACCGGCACCCTGCGATTGAAGGCCCACTGGCATTGGCACGACATGATGCTCCGCGGCACACCGCCACGGCCGCGCGCTCAACACCGCGGTCTGGATCAGGACTGCGGCGAAGTCACGCTGAACCGCTGACGGCCTCACCTGACGAACGACTGCCGCCGACAGCGGCGTTACGCTGCCGCCCTTTCGCTCCCCCGCCCTCCATGCACCGCCTTCCTGGCCTCGACCTCCTGCGCAGCATCGCCATCGTCTGGGTGATGTTCTTCCACACCTTCCTCATCGGTGGCCTGGGGCCGGACTGGACCTGGTTGACCCGCTTCGGCTGGGCGGGCGTGGACATCTTCTTCGTGCTCAGCGGCTTCCTGATCGGCTCGCAGCTGCTGCGCAAGCTGCAGCGGGGCGAAGCGTTGCGCTTGAGCGACTTCTACTGGCGCCGGGCCTGGCGCATCCTGCCGGCCTTTGCCGTCGTGCTGGCCGTCTACGTGACCTTCCCGGTGCTGCGCGAGGAGCCGAACCTGGAAGCCTGGTGGCAGTTCGCCAGCTTCACGCTCAACCTGCTGATCGACTACGGCCACAACCAGGCCTTCTCGCATGCCTGGTCGCTGTGCGTGGAGGAGCATTTCTATCTGCTCTTCCCGCTCTTGGCCTGGTGGATCACACGTCGTCCCTCCTCTGCACGCTTCGCCGGCCTGTGCGCCGCCCTGGTGCTGGGCGGCATTGCGCTGCGCGCCGGCATCTGGCTGCACAACGACGCCATCCAGCCGCAGCGACCCTGGTTCATCGAGGACATCTACTACCCGACCTGGACGCGGCTGGACGGACTGCTGATGGGCATCATGCTGGCCGCGCTACGCGTCTACCGGCCGCAGCTGTGGACGCGGCTGCAGGCGCGCTCGACGGCGCTCTTGTTCACCGGGTTGGCCATGACCGCCCTCGCCTTCTGGCTGTTCCGCGACCGCACCGGCCTGGTTGCCAACGCGGTTGGCTGGCCGCTGCTTTCGTTCGGCTTCGGCCTGCTCGTACTGGCGGCCAGCACGCCGCGGGCCTGGGCCCTGCCCGGCACGGGCTGGCTGGCAGCCATCTCCTACAGCCTTTACCTGAGCCACAAGATCGCGATGCACGTCGTGCATGTCTGGATCGCACCGGCGCTGCCGCTGCAGGGACCGGCCCTGTTCCCGGTCTATGCCGTCGTCATCCTGGCCGTTGGCGCCGCCCTGCACTATCTCGTCGAGAAGCCGGGCCTGCAACTGCGCGACCGCCTGGCCCGCTCGCCGCGAACCATTGAAACTGGCAGCATGCCGGCATGACGATCCAACCCGGCTCCGAACTCCACCTGCGCGACCTCGCCCGGCTGCGCCGCGTGCGCGACCGCATCGACCGCGAGTACGCCCAGCCGCTGGACGTCGAGGCCCTGGCCCACGGCGTGCACATGTCGGGCGGCCACCTCAGCCGGCAGTTCCGCCAGGCCTATGGCGAATCGGTCTACAGCTATCTGATGACGCGGCGCATCGAACGCGCCATGGCCCTGCTGCGGCGTGGCGACCTGAGCGTCACCGAGGTCTGCTTCACCGTCGGCTGCTCATCGCTCGGCACCTTCAGCACCCGCTTCAGCGAGCTGGTGGGCCAGTCGCCAAGCGCCTACAAGCGCGACCAGGCACAGGCGACGGCGGGCATGCCGTCGTGCGTCGCGCGCCAGGTAACGAAACCGATCAGGAATCGAGAAGCGCCGGAATCGAGCGAAACCTAGACTTCTTTCCGTGCCTTAACCACCCACGGAGATTGACCCCATGGACATCAGCATTCACTCCAGCTTCCTGCCCCAATCCGACCCGGAAGCGTCGCTCGCCTTCTACCGCGACACCCTCGGCTTCGAGGTGCGCAACGACGTCGGCTACAACGGCCTGCGCTGGATCACGGTCGGCCCGGTCGGCCAGCCGGGCACCTCCATCGTGCTGCACCCGCCGGCCGTCACGCCCGGCGTCACCGAGGACGAGCGCCGCACCATCACCGAGATGATGGCCAAGGGCACCTTCGGCATGTTGATCCTCGCCACGGCCGACCTGGACAAGACCTTCGCCAAGCTCCAAGCCGAGGACGCCGAGATCGTCGAAGAGCCCACGATGCAACCGTACGGCGTGCGCGACTGCGCCGTCCGCGACCCCGCCGGCAACCTGCTGCGCATTCAAGAGAAGCGCTGAATGGCCGACGCTGACAACCACGACCGCATCCGCGTGCAGGGTGCGCGGGAAAACAACCTCAAGGACGTCAGCGTCGACATCCCCAAGCGGCGGCTGACCGTGTTCACCGGCGTGTCCGGCTCGGGCAAGAGCTCCCTCGTCTTCGGCACCATCGCAGCCGAGTCGCAGCGCCTCATCAACGAGACCTACAGCGCCTTCGTGCAGGGCTTCATGCCCACGCTGGCGCGGCCCGAGGTGGACGTGCTGGAGGGCATCACCACGGCCATCATCGTCGACCAGGAGCGCATGGGCGCCAATGCCCGCTCCACGGTCGGCACGGCCACCGACGCCAACGCCATGCTGCGCATCCTGTTCAGCCGCGTCGGCAAACCCCACATCGGCCCGCCCAGCGCCTTTGCCTTCAATGTGCCCTCGGTGCAGGCGACCGGCGTCATTACGGTCGACAAGGGCGGCGCGAGCAAGGCCGTCAAGCAGACCTTCTCGCGCACCGGCGGCATGTGCCCGCGCTGCGAGGGCATGGGATCGGTGTCGGACTTCGACCTCGACCAGCTCTACGACTCGAGCAAGTCCCTCAACAGCGGCGCCATCAACATCCCCGGCTACAGCATGGAAGGCTGGTACGGCCGCATCTTCCGCGGCTGCGGCTTCTTCGACCCCGACAAGCCGATTGCCAAATTCACCAAGCGAGAGCTGCATGACCTGCTGCACAAGGAGGCGACCAAGATCAAGGTCGACGGCATCAACCTGACCTATGCCGGTCTGATCCCGTCCATCCAGAAGTCCTTCCTGTCGAAAGACGTGGACGCACTGCAACCCCACATCCGCGCCTTCGTCGATCGCGTCATCACCTTCCAGACCTGCCCCGAATGCCACGGCACGCGGCTCAGCGAGGCGGCACGGTCCTGCAAGATCGGCAAGCACAGCATCGCCGACGCCTGCTCAATGCAGATCAGCGACCTGGCCGACTGGGTGCGCGGCTTGAAGGGCGCCGAGGTCGCACCGCTGCTGAAGGCCCTGAGCCATCTGCTCGATGCCTTTGCCGAGATCGGCCTGGGCTATCTGTCGCTGGACCGGTCAACCGGCACGCTGTCCGGTGGCGAGGCCCAGCGCGTGAAGATGATCCGCCACCTCGGCTCGTCCCTGACCGATGTCAGCTATGTCTTCGATGAACCGACCACCGGCCTGCACCCGCACGACATCCAGCGCATGAACGAGCTGCTGGGCCGGCTGCGCGACAAGGGCAACACCGTGCTCGTCGTCGAGCACAAGCCCGAGGTCATCGCGATTGCCGACCATGTCGTCGACCTCGGTCCCGGTGCCGGTGCGGCCGGCGGCGAGGTCGTCTATGAAGGCAGCGTCGCCGGCCTGCGCAAGAGCGGCACGCTGACGGGCCGACACCTCGACGACCGCGCCGCGCTGAAGGACAAGCTGCGCAAGCCCGCTGGCGCGCTGAAGATTCGCGGCGCCAGCACGCACAACCTGCAGAAGGTCAACGTTGACATCCCGCTCGGCGTGCTCTGCGTCGTCACCGGCGTGGCCGGCTCGGGCAAGAGCTCGCTGATCCACGGCTCGGTGTCCAAGCTGGATGGCGTCGTCGCCATCGACCAGGCCGCCATCCGCGGTTCGCGGCGCAGCAACCCGGCCACCTACACCGGCCTGCTCGACCCCATCCGCAGCGCCTTTGCCAAGGCCAACGGCGTCAAGCCCGCCCTCTTCAGCGCCAACTCCGAGGGCGCCTGCCCGACCTGCAACGGCAACGGCCTGATCTTCACGGACCTGGGGCCGATGGCCACCGTGTCCACGGTCTGCGAAGACTGCGGCGGCAAGCGCTTCCAGGCGGCCGTGCTCGAATACAAGCTGGGTGGGAAAGACATCAGCGAAGTGCTGGCCATGTCGGTTGCCGAGGCGGCGGCATTCTTCTCCAAGCTCACGCCCGCTGCGCATGCGATTCTGGAAAGGCTGTCAGACGTCGGCCTGGGCTATCTCAGCCTCGGCCAGCCGCTGACCACCTTGTCGGGTGGCGAACGCCAGCGCCTCAAGCTCGCGACGCAGATGGCCGAGAAGGGCGACGTCTATGTGCTGGACGAGCCGACAGCCGGCCTGCACCTGGCCGACGTCGAACAACTGCTCGGCCTGCTGGACCGCCTCGTGGACGCCGGCAAGTCCGTCATCGTCATCGAGCACCACCAGGCCGTCATGGCGCATGCGGACTGGATCATCGACCTCGGCCCAGGCGCGGGCCATGACGGTGGCCGGGTCGTCTTCGAGGGCACACCGGCCGATCTGATTGCCAAGCCCTCCACTCTGACGGGCGAGCATCTGGCGGACTACGTCGGCGCGACCAAGCCCAAGGGGCGAGCCAAGAAATCCTAGGCCTGCACCGGCACGCTGATCTCGAACCAGAACCGGCTGCCTTGCGCCAGCCGGCTCTCCAGCTTGATCTCGCCGCCCATCATGCGCACCAGCTGTCGGCTGATGGCCAGGCCCAGGCCGGTGCCGCCGACACGTTGCTCGGCGTTGCCGGCCTGCTCGAAGGGCTCGAACAGGCGGTAGACCTGGTCGTCGGCGATGCCCACGCCGGTGTCCTGCACTTCGAAGCACAGCCGTACATGGCCCGGCTCGGTGTCGGCCAGCGGCGGCAGGGCGCGTGCCATCAGCAGCACGCCGCCGACATGGGTGAACTTGACCGCGTTGCCCAGCAGGTTCAGCAGGATCTGGTTGAGCCGCTTCTCGTCGGCCAGCACGACAGCGGGCAGCTGCGGGTCGAGCTGCAGATCGAGCGTGATGTGCTTGCCCTCGGCCATCACGCGCACGATGTCGATCACGGCCTGCAGGCGCGGGACCAGTTCGACGGGGCCGATGCGCAACTCGGCCTTGCCGGCCTCGATGCGCGACAGGTCGAGGATGTCGACGATCAACGTCAGCAGGTGCTGGCCGCTGCTGTGGATGATGTCCAGGCCGTTGCGCTGCTTCGGCGTCAGGCCGTCGTCCATCTTCAGGATCTGCGCATAACCCATGACGGCGTTCAGCGGCGTGCGCAGCTCGTGGCTCATGCGCGCCAGGAACTGGCTCTTGGCACGGCTGGCGATTTCGGCGCGCTCCTTGGCGTCACTGAGTTCCAGCGTGCGCTCGGTCACCAGGTCCTCGAGGTGGTCACGGTGGGCGCCAAGTTCGGTCTCGCGCTCCTGCAGCGCCGTGATCATGCGGTTGAAGGTCTCGGCCATCGCTGCGATGTCGCGCGGGCCACCAGCCGGCGCACGTGCATCGTTGTCGCCCAGCTCGACCCTCTCCATGGCCTCGGACAAGGCACCCAGCGGCCGCGTCAGGCGCAGGATCAGGAAGCGCACCGCCAGCAGGAAGATGGTTGCAAACAGCACGGCCACGCCGAAGTTGGCGAGGAAGAGCGAGGCCTGGGTGCGGTGCAGCGTCGCCTTGCTCAGCACGATGCGCACATGGCCGAGCAGTTGCGCGGGGCGCAGCGTCACGTCAAAGGGTGAGGCCTCGGGGCGGGTCCAGACCGGTGCGGCGAAGGCCCAGCTGTCTTCCGTCTCCTGGTCGAGCCACGGCTCGCTGGCCGCCGGGTCGGGCACGGCCGGTGACGTGGTTGTGGGCAGGCGGTCCCGCTCGGGGCCCAGCGCCAGCAGCAGCCGGCCCTTGGTGTCGCGGATCTCGATGCCCATCACATCCGGGAAGGCCAGCGAGGCGCGCACGGCCTCCTCGGCGTTGTCGGCAGCGGCGTACAGCAGGGCCAGCGAGCTGTTGGACGCCAGATTGGCCGCCACGCGCCCACCCTGCTCCATCAGCATGGCCCGCACCTGGCGGCCACCCTGCCAGGCGTTGACGACCGCCATCAGCAAGGCCAGGCAGAGCGTGCCCAGCGCGACGGCGACGCTGAGATGGCGGCGGAACGAGGTCTCGCGCAACCAGCGCGCATAGACGCGCAGCGGCCACGACCGCTGCGGCGGCGCGGCCACAGGCACGCTTTCATCCCGAAGGATGAGGGGCGGCTGGCTGTCCAGTGGAACGGGTGGCGTCACTCTCGAACCTCAGCTGGAGGGATAGACCAGATCGAATCCCGACTGCACGGTGGCGACGTCAAGCCCCAGGTGCGCGGCGGTGCGGATGTTGATGGCGGCGCGTGCCTGGCGCAACGGCAGCACGCCGGCCGCGCCCGCTTTAGGGTTGGACGCGAGGCGTTGGGCCGACACGGCCAGTGAGCGCCCGAGTTCATGGTTGTCCGGGTAGAGCGAAAACAGTGCGCCGCGCTTCACATGCGCCAGGTGGCTGGAGAACACGGCGATGTTGCGGTTCCAGCCTTCCTTGAGCACCAGCGTGAGCACGACGTTGTCGTCCACGGTCGTCGGGTCCTGCGGCAGCCAGACGGCGTCGCGGGCCGGGTCGGCCGAGGCCAGCAGCTGGGCGTAGGCGCGCAGAGCCTCGGCCTGATCGGCGGCTTCCTGGGCCAGCAGCTCCAGGCCTTCGGCCCGGGCCGCCTCGCGCGCCAGCTTCACCAGCCAGGTGTTCAGCTTGGGGTCGTAGACCAGGTGCACACGACGCGTGGACGACTTCAGGCGCCGGAGTCGCGCGAGCAGCAAGGCCGGGTCGGGCGCCAGCGTGTGGATGGGAAAGTTGCGGGCCTCGGACTCCTGCACCGACACGACGCAGCCGACCATCACGGCCAGCTCGTCGGCCAGCGCCGCCGCGACGCGCATGCCGCCGCGCCCCAGGCCGATCAATACCTTGACTTCTCGCTTGCGCACCTCGTCGGCGACCTGCGCCGGATTGGCGTTGCTGGCCAACGCGAAGCTCGTGACCGAGCCGCCGAGCCTGTCCTCGATGCCCTCGATGATGGTGGTGAAGACCTGGCGAAAGGGCTCGCCGAGTTCGGGATAGACAACCACCAGCGAGCGCCCGAGCTCGGCCGCCGCGGCCGAACCACCGGTCAGCACCACGGCACCGCCCAGGGCCTGCTGCAACAAGGCGCGGCGCGTGGCGGGGCGAAGGCAACCGGGCTCAGTCAAAAGAAGAACGCTGCGTGGCAGGGTCGGGACAGGTGGGCGGCATTATGCAAAGGCCCGGACGCCTTGGCGGTACAGAGCCGGAACAGCGGCGCGCGCCGAGGAACAGCGTCGTCCTCGACATGCCGTTGCGCAGCAGCGGTTCAGGCATGAACAGGCTGCAGATGCCGAGGCGGATGCACAGCGGCAAACGCCACCGCAACGACGCCGAAAGCCCGTCGCAACGGCGCATGGCAAGGGGCTTTCGATAGGCAACCGGAGGCAATCAATGGGGCTCTGAGCGTTCCGACGCCGGGCGCAAGGTGGGGCATTATGCAGACGGCCACAGGTCTCATGCGCTCCGCTCCGGGAGGAGTTCACGATCGCGCCACAGTCTCTGACGCGACTAGCCGGACCGCCCCTGGGTAACAGCACAATACGCGCCCACCACCATCCACCTCGGAGAAGCTGGCAATGCGACCTTTCTTTGGCTTGGTGATCCTCGGCGGCGTCTGCCTGACGGCCGCGTCGTCACCTGCCCTCGCACAGGGGCCCAGCGAAGAGGAAGAACTGGCCCAGGTCTACGGCGACAAGACCACCATCAGCATCGCCACCGGTACGGCCCAGACCCTGCGCCGCGCGCCCGCCGTGGCGACCGTCATCACGGCCCAGGACATTGCCGTCATGGGCGCCGCCGACCTGGACGAGGTGCTGGAGACCGTGCCGGGCCTGCACGTGAGCCGCAGCACCGGGGCCTATTCGCCGCAGTACCTGATCCGCGGCGTGGCCAGCGATTTCAATCCGCAGGTGCTGATGCTGCAGAACGGCGTGCCCATGACCACGCTGTATGTCGGCAGCCGTGGCGTCATCTGGGGCGGCCTGCCGCTGCAGAACATCGCGCGCATCGAGATCATCCGCGGCCCAGGCTCGGCGCTGTATGGCGCCGACGCCTATTCGGGCGTCATCAACATCATCACCAAGAGCGCACAGGACATCCAAGGCACCGAGCTGGGCCTGCGCGCCGGCTCCTTCAGCACCCGGGACGCCTGGCTGCAACATGGCGGCAAGCTGGGCGCCCTTGACCTGGCCGCCTTCCTGCGCGTCGGGCGCAGCGATGGTTTCAGGCGCATCGTCGAGTCGGACGCCCAGACCGGCCTGGACGCCGTGTTCGGCACCCACGCCAGCCTGGCGCCGGGCCCCGTCAGCACGGGCTATCACGCCGTCGATGGCGGCCTGGAGCTGGGTTACGGCAAGTGGCGGCTGCACGCCGGCTACAAGGACCGCCGCGACGTGGGCACAGGCGCGGGCATCGCCGGCGCCCTCGATCCCGTGGGGCGGATGGGATCGCAACGCGCCGAACTCGATACGGGTCTCAGTGATGTCGACCTGTCGTCGGGGTGGCGGCTGAGCGTGAACGCCAGCTATCTGCACTACACGCAAAAGCTCTCCGTGCCCGTCCAACTGTTCCCGCCCGGGGCTTTTGGCGGCTCATTCCCGAACGGCGTGTTCGGCTCACCCAACACCTGGGAGCGGCAGGCGCGCCTGTCCACCGCCCTCACCTACAGCGGCTGGGCCGGCCATCATTGGCGCATCGGTCTCGGTCACGACGACCTGAATCTCTACCGCACCCGGGAGTTGAGGAACTTCAACGTCATCACGTCGGGGCCTCTCACCGGCGTGCCGGTTCCCACACCCGGCGGCCAGCTCATCGAGGCGCCGGTGAACGACTCCTTCCTGGCGCCTCACCAGCGCCGTGTCGACTACGCCTACATCCAGGACGAATGGAGCTTCGCCAGGGACTGGACATTGACGGCCGGCGTGCGGCAGGACCGCTATTCCGATTTCGGCCGCACCACCAACCCGCGCGTCGCGCTGGTGTGGGACGCCAGCCTGGACCTCACCGCCAAGCTGCTCTACGGCAGCGCGTTCCGGGCGCCGTCGTTCAACGAGCAATACGGCGTCAACCCGGTGGCCAGCGGCAATGCGGCCATCCGGCCCGAGACCATGCGCACGGTCGAAGCCGCGCTGCAGTGGCATGCCAGCCGGGAGCTGCAGCTGAACTTCAATGTCTTCCGCTATGCCATGGGGGACATCATCAAGACCACCTCCAACCCGGCGCCCGCACCCGGCGCGACCTTCCGCAATGCCGGCTCGCAGCATGGCACCGGCGCCGAGGTCGAGTGGGTGTGGGATGCGCGGCGCGATCTGCGCTTCACCGGCAACTATGCCTACCAGCGCTCCATCGACGAGTTGAACCGGACCGACGCCGGTTATGCCCCGCACCACCACCTGAATGCACGGCTCGACTGGTCATTCGTGGGTGATTCCACCCTCAGCGGACGGGTCAACCGCGTGGGCGACCGCGTGCGCGTCTACGGCGATGCCCGCCCCAACCTGCCCGGCTACACGACGCTGGACCTGAGCCTCAGGACCGCACTTGCCAAGACAGGCTGGGAGCTRTCCCTCGCGCTGCTGAACGCCCTCAACGCCGATGTGCGCGAACCCAGCCTGCCCAGCACCGGCATTGCCAACGACCTGCCCATGGCGGGGCGCTCGCTGACAGCTCAAGCCAGCTACAAGTTCTGAGTTCCAGGCCAGCGCCTCTTGGGCGCGCCCTCATAGGCCATGTGATCACAGGACAGCGGGAACAGCGCGCCCGCGGGGCGCTCGGCAGCCTCGATATAGCAGGGCGTCATGCCCGCCAGCAGCATCGGCACCTGGAAGTGGTGGAATTCGGTGACCGACAGGCCCAGGTCCGCGGCCAGTCCCGCGGTGAAAGCCGCATAGTTCATCTTCAGCCGCGCATCGCGTGCGACCAGCAAGCGCTCAACCTCGTGCGCCAGGGCGAGGTGGGGTCCGCCGGCCAGCCCCAGCTCGCGGGCAATGCCCAGCAGCCAGGGCAGGCGCTCATCGGTCGAGTGGATGGGGCGGCCGTAACCAAAGATGCGCCGCTGCGCCAGCTCCTGCTGCACGATGTCCGCCAGCGGTTCACCCGCGCTGACGCCGCGCTGCGCCTTGATGAGAAAGTCGATCGCCCGCACGCAGGGATGGCCACCGTAGACGGTCGCCTCCGACATGCCCAGCGCGGCCGACATGCCCAGCGCCGGCGTGCTGCGCGCACTGCCTGCCAGCGCCGCGACGCGGTTGTTCCACAGGCGCGCATCAGGGTAGCTTGTGCAGACCCACATCGCGTGCAGAAGCTTCAGCGCCGGTTCGTCGAAGCGCCGGCCGGTGATCGACAGCATGTAGAGCTCGACCCAGTCTGCGTGCCGCAGGTCTTCGTGCAGGTCATGGCCAAGAAAGACCGCACGGGTGCCGACAAAGGCCTTGCCGGCGCGTGTTGCCAACGGCTTCATGCGGCCACCTGTTCGGCAGGGTCGTTCAGCAGGTCCAGCTCGAAGAACGGGAACTGCTTGGGGCCGATGCCGCGCTGCTCCAGTGCATGCGCGGCGGCACCGGGCAGACGCAGCAGCAGGTAGAGCATCTCGCCCTGCTCTGCCGTGAAGCCCAGGTCGGTCAAGGCGGCGGCGGCCACGCCCGTCATTGCCAGCGGCATGCCCGCCACGGCTTCCAGCGCCGGCTGCTGGCTTGCCAGCCAGGCGCTGCGCAGGCTCCTGGTATTGCGCGCCAGGTGGGCCAGCAGTTGCTGGGCGAGGGGCGCCATGCGCTCGGCGTGCGCGTCGAAGCCCGGCAGGTGATTGCATTCGGGCCAGATGCTGGCCACGCCAGCGTCGGTCTGGCGGAGTGCCTGCGTCCACGGCGCGAGGTCGGTGCCGCAGCGCTGCCAGAGTTGCATCGCATGGAAGACCTCGCGCGCACCGCCTTGCTGGCCGGCGCCCACCGCCAGCGCGGCCATCAGGCTGGCGGCGGCGGTCGAACCACCGGTGCCGGCGCACATCGCCGCATGCACCGACGGGTCGCGCGGCCCCGGATTGGCCAGCGCAAGTGCCAGGTCTTCCAGCAACGCAGCCTGCGCGGGCTCGGGCGCTTCACCGCGGAACAGCAGGAAGAGCATCTCGACCCAACGCGCACGCCCCAGCATCTCGCCATAGACGTCATAACCGTGGCAGTAGGCGGCGCGCGTGGCGAAGGCGTTGCCGGGCTCGGGCTCCTCCAGCCAGATGCGCGTGTGCACTCGTTGCAGCGCTGTCATCGCGCCGTACCCAGCGTCTTCATGCGCAGATTCATCGGCGGCACTTCCTCACCGTCGATGCGGATGTCCAGCAGCGTCGGCCCCTGGCGCGACAGCAGTGCGTCGAAGTCCAGCGCGTCCAGGTCCTGCGGCGAGCGGATCACATGCCCCGGGATGCCCATGGCGGCGGCCATCATCGCGAAATCGACCTTGGGCAGCTGGAAGCCGATGGGCTCCGCGCCCGCCAGGCGCTGGCCATGCTTGACCATGCCCAGCGCGCCGTCGTTGAGCACGACATAGAGCACAGGCAGACCCAGCTCGGCGGCCACCGTGATCTCCTGGCCGTTCATCAGATAGCTGCCGTCGCCCGTCAGACACACGACCGGGCAGCGGCGGTTGGCCATCGCGATGCCGACGGCCGAGCCGATGGCCCAGCCCATGGGCGCAAAGTCCATCGTCACGCGCAGCCAGCTGGAGCTGCGCGAGCGCCTTTCCTTGCCGGCCGGCAGATAGGCACCACCCGGCATGCGGGCGCGCTGGTCGTGCGGCGCCAGATAGTGCACCGCCCAGGCGGCGCTGTTGCCGGCGTCGGCGACGAAACGGGTCTGCGGCGGGCAACGCTCGCTCAGGGTGGCCAGCAGGCGCTGCGGCTTCACCGGCGCGCTGTCGCTGTGGATGGCTTGCGGGTTGTCGACCATGGCCTCGTAGGCCTGGCGCGCCACCTGCGGATGCATGAAGGGCAGCAGTTGCCCTTCCGGACCGTTCTGCGACGGGGCCAGCAGCGTCATCAGCTGCTCGCACACCGACTTGATGTGGCCGCGCACATGCAGCCGCGCCATCTGCGAGCGCATCAGGTTCTCGTCGCTGTCGTCCACATGGACGAGGCGGCTGTTCAGCAGCGCGGCCGACCAGCCCCCGCTGTTGAACTCACCGAAGCCCGTGCCCAGGGCGATGACCAGATCGGGCTCGCTCGACAGCAGCTCGGCCGCGCTGGCGTGGCCGCCAAAGCCGAACACACCGCGAAAACGCGGGTGACGCGGGTTGATGAAGCCCTTGCCGTCGGGCGTCGTGATGAAGCTGCCGTCGGTCAGCTGCACCAGCTGCATCAATTCGTTGGCGGCATCGCCACATCCATCACCAATCAGCCACACGGGCTGGCGGGCCGAGAACAGCAGGCGCGCGAGCTGGCGCACGGAGGGCAGGTCAACCATGGCCGGCGCGCGGCGCAGCAGGCCGGCGAAGTCCGGCGTTTCCATGCCGTCGGGCAGAGGCTCGCGCAGGATGTCCACCGGGATGGACAGGTGACTGGGGCCGCTGGGGGCTCGCTGCGCCTGCATCAGCGCGTTGAAGAGCTTGGTGGGCAGTTGCTCGGCGTGTGAGACCAGCGAGTTGTAGCGCGTGCAGGGGCGGAACATCGCCATTGTGTTGATGCCGGTGCAGCTCGATTCCTGCAGCGCGCCCTTGCCGAAGTTCTTGATCGGCGGCTGGCCGGTGATGACCAGCATGGGCACGTTGTTGTCATAGGCGCAGGCCACGCCGGTGATCAGGTTGGTGGCACCCGGCCCCGAGGTAGCGATGCACACGCCGATGCGGCCGGTCTCGCGGGCATAGCCGTCGGCCATGTAAGCCGCACCTTGTTCGTTGCGGGCCACGACGGCCTGTGGGCCACCGCGGCGAGCGCTGCGCGCCAGGGCGTTGTAGAGCGGTTCGATGGCGCCGCCCGGGACGCCGAACACATATTCGACGCCCAGCGCGGCCAATGCATCGACCAGCAAATCGGCGGCGTCGCGCACGGCAGGTTCGCGCGCCCCATCCGACGCCGGATGGGACGCCTCGGTATAGAACGGGGCGAGAGCAGTATTTGATTCCACGTTGCAGCAGTCGATAGACACCGCACCGGAAGGCCGCATGGCGCTGCGAAGAGCGCCATGCACCTGCTTGTCGGCACGACATCGGGAAGGATGAGTCCACCATCGATGAACCCAGAACGGTCGTCCGAAACCATTCGGACAACCTCGCTCCTCCCTACGTGCGCTTGGGGCGCCGGTGCTGACTACACCTGGCCCTGCGACATCTATGCCAGCACGTGAATACGTTTCCGCAACCGCGCAATGACCGCAACTGTATCCATATGCAACAAAACTACATCCCCGCGAATGCGGGCGGCAGGACATCACAGGGTCAGGGCTTGACCTTCACTCCTGTAAGTTGCGCGACAGCTGCGAGTGTTGTCTGCGCCGCGTTGAGGCCGAGCAGGAAATCCTTGTCCGAGTAGTTCACGAACAGGTCGGTCGGCTGATGCCAATGCGGGTTCCAGCCTGCGCCGATCTGCTGGCCGCGCTCGTTCTCGCGCAGCGAGATGGCCGGTACCTCGTCCATGAAAGGTGTGGAGTCGGTGTTGGTCATGTGAAAGCCCACGGCCGCTGGGTAGTTCGTCGCGTACTTGTCGTTCGCAGCGCGGAAGTGCCAGGCCAGCTTGGCCGCGCCGTCCGCATGCTTGGACGTGGACTGATACTCGATGTTCACGTCGGCCTCGGCACGCTGCTCCTTCGGCGGCGCGTAGACCGGCTGGCCTTTGGCATCGAGCACTGGCTTGCCCGCCGCGTCCAGCTTTGGGACCGGCATGCCGTGGTCGAACATCATCATGTCGTGCTGGATCATGCCCAGCCACTTCGGCTCCGGGTAAAGCCCTGAGCCCTTGGGCGACTCGATGCCCTGCAAGCCCTTGCGCTGCTCGACATAGGCATAGGCGCCGTTCAGGCCCGTCTCCTCGTTGTTCCACAGCACAAAGCGGATGGAGCGCTCCGTCGTCACGCCGGGCAGGCTGAAGATGCGCGCCAGCTCCATGACCAATGCAGTGCCAGAGCCGTTGTCATTGGCCGCCTCGCCCCAGCCGATGCCGTCCATGTGCGCGCCGACGATGTACATCTCGTCGGGCCGAGTGGTGCCGACTTTGGTGCAGTAGACGTTCTCGCGCAGCGAAGTGCCCTCGGGCGTCGGCTCGGCATTGAGCTTGCGCAGGCGCTCGTCGGGTTGGGCCAGCGGGTCGGTATTCACGCCGATGGGCGCGCGCTTGCCGAACAGCGTGCTGCCGCCCTGCCCCGCCGGGCCACCGGCCAGCGGGCCGCGCGGCGCGGCCGGTGTGCGCTTGGCAGGTTCGGTGAACTGGTATTGCAGGCGCTCGGTGTTGGTGCAGCCGTAACTCTTGAGCTGCGCCTCGATCCAGTCCAGCGCCGCCCGGTTGCGCGCGGTGCCCTGGCGACGGTCACCGAACTGCGTCAGGCCCTTGATAGTGGCCTTGTACTTCTCGAGCTCCAGGTGCTTGACCAGGGTGGCGACGGGATCGGCCGCATCGGCGGCTTGCGCTTGGGCCAGGCCGGTGGCAGCGATCAGTGCGGCGGCGACGGTGGCGGTCTTGAAGGACATGGCTGGCGAAGTTGAGTCGGGCAGGCACGCATCCTAGGCCGGCAGCCCCAGGCTCGCCGACAGCAGCAAGGCCGGCGTGGCGCGGTCATCCGGGTCGGTCACTAGCAACAGTTGCAGGGCACCCTTCTCGACGGTCACGGCGATGCCCTCGGCCTTGCAGCGCAAGGACAGCGGCCACATGCCGACCAAGCGCCCATCCGCCGCCACGACCCCGACGGCCGACCCTCGGCACGGGCCGTCCAGATAGCTGTCATCCGTGGCCTCCGCCGCCGCGCAGAACACCCAGCCCCCACCTGGCAGCGCCGCGCCATCGGTGAAGCACAGCGGCACGCCGTCGATGTCACCCAGGTCGTACGGCGTGCTCGACACCCGCTCGGGCGCCTGCCCAGCGCCGTCCAGCCAGGCCTGGATCGCCAGCCAGTCGTAACTGATCAGCACATTGACCGGGCTGGCCTGGTTGCCTCGCTGCAGCAGGCAGAAGCGGCCTGCCGCGACAAAGGCGCCCTCGATGTTCAGGCCCTCGTGCCGCGCGTGCAGCGGTGCGTACAAGGGCGAGAGGTCGATCTCGCGGACAGCGCCATGGAGCTCACCCGCCGCGTTGCACGCCAGCAGTGCCGCGCGTTGGCGTTGGGGCCGGGACCCGGAACCCAAGGCCAGCAGCGCACCTTGCGGGCAGCCCGCCCAGGGCGGCAAGCGGGCCAGCGCCTCCAGGTCGGGCTTGGCGGCCTTGCGGGCCTTGGGCTTGTCAGGCAGTTCGCCGTCGAAGAGCCTGTGCAGCCGGCCGGGGCGGTCGCCAGACAAGCCAAAGACGGCCAGCGTGTGCTCGTCATCGGCAACGACAAACAGCCGCTGCCCCGCCTGAACCAACCCGCTGGCTGCGCTGAGGTGGCCCAGAGCGGCGTCCGTCTCGACGGACAGTGTTCGGATGACTCGGACCTCCAGCATGGCAAAACTCCGGCAAGCGTGCCGGCGATGCTAGTCGTGCCCGGAGAGCAGCATCGACGCCAGGCTGAGGTGGGAACGCCAGCTGGGGCGCGTTTGGAAGGGTGTGCATCAGCTCGATGACGTCCACCGCCTACCTCCACACGCGTCCCGACACCAGTCCTGTGTTCCAGATGAAGGGCTCGATGTGCACATTTCGTCACGAAATCTCTAGCACCAGCCGATGAATGGTCGGCAGTACGGGTGATCGGATCGATCGCTAAACCCCATACTGAGCGGCGAACCGCACACGAACCTGAAAGGCTCTGATGGCACCGCGTGAGGTTCGATTGCTTTTGGTCGACGACGACCCGTCCGCGATCCAGGTCATGGCGCGGATGTTGTCGGAGTACCCCGATCAGCGCTTCGCCACATCAGGCCAAGCCGCACTGCGGCTGGCACGTGAGCTGACCCCTGATCTCATCGTGCTGGATGTCGACATGCCTGGCATGACCGGGCTCGACGTGTGTGAGGCGCTGAAGGCCGACCCCGTCTTGGCTGATGTCCCTGTCATCTTCGCGACCAGCCACGACCCCACGACCCTGCTGCAAGTCACGGCCTTCCGCAAGGGCGGGTCCGATTTCGTCACCAAGCCGCTGATCGCGGTCCAGTTGACAGCCCGCGTGCGTGCGCACCTGCGCACCAAACTGCTGATCGAGGATCTGCAACGCGACAGCCTCGCATCGGGTGCCGCGCCGCCGCCGCCAGGCACGCAGACTCCGCGACTGCTGGTCGTTGACGATGACGTTGCATCGATCTACGTGCTGCGCAAGACGCTGGCCGCAATGGGCGATTTTTACTTTGCCAAGAACGGCGAGGAAGCCTTGGACCTCGCGCGTCGCCTGCTGCCGGACCTGATCCTGCTCGACGCGCACATGCCGGGTATCGACGGATTCGACGTGTGCAGGACGCTCAAGGCGGAAGCCGCCTTCAGGCACGTGCCGATCGCTTTCATCACCCGGTTCTCCGATCCGCGCAGCGAGATGCGTGCGCTCGATCTCGGTGCGGCAGATTTCATCGCCAAGCCCTACACCCGGGCCGTTTTGCAGGCACGCGTGCGCAACCTGCTCGACCTGAAGCGACGCACCGATGCCGAGCTGGAGTCGGTGCGCGAACACCTGCAGCGCGTGGGTGATGCACGCGTCGCAGACATCGTCGGCGCCGCATCGGACGCCATCGTCAGCTGCAATGCCGACGACAAGGTGGTGTTGATCAACGCTGCGGCTTGCCGCATGTTCGCCGTCGAGCACCAGCAGGCCATCGGGTCGCCGATGCAAGCGCTGTTGGGCGAGGCTGCGTTGATCGACAACCAAGCTCAGAACGCCCCGGTCCGCACCACGGTCACGCGTGCGAGCGGTGAATGCTTCCCGACCGAGATGTCGGTGTCGCGGGTTGGCGAAGGTCCGGACCGCCTGACCACCGTGATGCTGCGCGACATCAGCGACCGTGATCGGCTCGAGGCCGAATCACGCTCGCGCATCGAAGCCGAAACGGCCAGCCGCACCAAGACGCTGATGCTGTCCTACATCGCCCACGAGATGGGTAACCCCTTGAATGGCATGCTCGGTTTCGCCCAGCTGATGGCGGCCGATGAGAAGCACCCGATGTCTGCGGTCCAGGCCCAGCGCCTGACGCAGATCCTGGCCAGCGGCAAGCACTTGGAAGTCCTGATGCGCGACGTGATGGACCTCGGCCGCTTGGAGACCGGCAAGCTGACGGTCGAGTTGCGCCCAGTGAACGCCGCCCGGTGCGCGCAAGACGCCGCAGAGGCGGTCTCGGCGCTGGCGCAGCGGGCCGGCGTGACGCTGACATGCCCGCTCCCGTCGGCACCCGCCCGCTGCGCCGCCGACGTCGGACGGCTGCACCAGTGCCTGTTGAACCTGCTGACGAATGCCATCAAGTACAACCGGCCCGGCGGTTGGGCAAGGATAGCGGTGACCGGCGACTCGCAAGCAGTCGCGATTGCCGTGAGCGACAACGGCTTCGGCATGGACGCGTTGCAGCGCCAGCACCTGTTCGAACCCTTCAACCGCCTCGGCAGACAGCTGGGCTCGACGCCTGGCGCAGGCCTTGGGCTGATGATCACGCGTCAGTTCGTGGAGGCGATGAACGGTCAGTTGCGCGTCGAGAGCGAGCCGGGTCAGGGAAGCTGCTTCACCATCTCGCTGCCCGGTGCGCCCGACCCCGGTGAAGACACCATCAACCACGCATCATCAAACGCCGCTCTTCGAGCGGGTGACGCCGTTTCGCACGACGTCAACGACGGTCCATGAGCGACAACATCCTGCTGGTCGACGACGACCCATCCGCAATTCGTCTGCTGAGTCATATGCTGGCGGACGTGGGCAACTTGCGCTTCGCGACCAGCGGGGAGGATGCGCTGCGACTTGCGAGAGAGTCGGCGCCCGATCTGGTACTGCTCGATGCAGAAATGCCCGGCATGAGCGGGTTCGAGATTCTCGAAGCGCTCAAGGCAGACCCGGGACTCGAGGACGTGCCGGTGATTTTCGTGACCAGCCACAGCGAGCCCGAATTCGAACTGTCTGGGTTCGAGCTTGGCGCGGCCGACTTCATCGCCAAGCCCGTGAGCGCACCGTTGGTCGTGGCGCGGGTCAAGACCCAGCTGCGTGTCAAGCGCATCGCCGACGAGCTGCGCCGGATCGCGACGATCGACGTGCTGACCGGTGTCACCAATCGGCGTGGTTTCGACGACGCGCTGGCGCATGAATGGCGCCGCGCCCGGCGGGCCGGTGACCCGCTGGCCGTGCTGATGATCGATGTCGACCACTTCAAGTCATTCAATGATCACTATGGTCATCCGGCGGGCGATGTGTGCCTGCGGGCCGTCGCGCAGACCCTGGCGAGCACCAGCCTGCGCCCGGCGGATCTGGTTGCGCGCTACGGCGGGGAGGAATTCGTCGTGCTGCTGCCGCAGACGCCGCGCCTGGGCGCCGAGCACGTGGCCCACAGCATCCTGGCTGCCGTCGAAGCGCTGAGCATTCGTCACGACGCCTCGTCGGCCGCATGCCACGTCACCGTCAGCGTGGGCGTCGCCTGCTACGACAACGCGAGCGAGTGCTGGGCAGAGCCCTCGGCCGACTCTCGCGCCGCTGGTCTTGGCAGGGGCCACTCCCCGCTTGACCTGGTGCGCGCTGCCGACAAGGCCATGTATTGCGCCAAGCGCGCCGGCCGGGCCCGGGCCATGCTGCTGGACATCTGTGACGTGGATGCGCCGCAGGGGGTGCGCGAGGCACGCCGCCCTCCGGCCGGTCACGACTCCGAGCAACTGAAGCACGGCGCACTCCTCGGCACCGCATTCCCGTCGGGCTGATTGATCACGCTCTCAACAAGGTTGCCCATGCCCAGAATCGCCGGCGATACCCCCACCCTTCCCAATCCCGTCGACGGCACCGTGGAGTACCTCAACGAGGTCCGGCGCCAGGAGGCATTGCTCAAGACGGGCGCACTGCAGAGTGCGATCTTCAACAGCGCCAACTTCTCAAGCATCGCGACCGACGCGAAGGGCGTGATCCAGATCTTCAACGTCGGCGCCGAGCGCATGCTGGGCTATTCGGCCAACGACGTGATGAACAAGATCACGCCGGCCGACATCTCCGACCCGCAGGAATTGGTCGCGCGTGCCGAAGCGCTCAGCGTCGAACTCGACACCTCGATCGCGCCGGGCTTCGAAGCCCTCGTGTTCAAGGCCTCGCGCGGCATCGAGGACATGTACGAGCTGACCTACATCCGCAAGGACGGCAGCCGCTTCCCGGCGGTCGTGTCAGTCACGGCGCTGCGCGATGTCGAAGATCGAATCATCGGCTACCTGCTGATCGGCACCGACAACACGGCCCGCAAGCAGGCCGAAGAGGCGCTGCTCAAGGCCGGTGCCCTGCAATCCGCGATCTTCAACAGCGCCAATTTTTCCAGCATCGCCACCGACGCGAAAGGTGTGATCCAGATCTTCAACGTCGGCGCCGAACGCATGTTGGGTTACGCGGCCGCCGACGTGATGAACAAGATCACGCCGGCCGACATCTCCGACCCACAGGAGGTGATCGCGCGCGCCATGGCACTCAGCGTCGAACTCGAGACCACCATTGCGCCGGGTTTCGAGGCGCTSGTATTCAAGGCCTCGCGYGGCATCGAGGACATCTACGAGCTGACYTACATCCGCAAGGACGGMAGCCGCTTKCCRGCCGTCGTGTCGGTSACSGCGYTGCGCGACGCCCARAACGCCATCATYGGYTAYCTSYTGATCGGYACCGACAACACCGCGCGCAAGCGSGCSGAAGARGCGCTGCTSAAGGCCGGCGCCTTGCAGAACGCGATCTTCAACAGTGCCAACTTCTCGAGCATCGCCACCGACGCGAAGGGAGTGATCCAGATCTTCAACGTCGGCGCCGAGCGCATGCTGGGCTACACGGCCGCCGACGTGGTGAACAAGATCACGCCGGCAGACATCTCCGACCCGCCGGAATTGATTGAGCGGGCCAAGGCGCTGAGCGTCGAACTCGAAACCCCGATCGCCCCCGGCTTCGAGGCGCTGGTGTTCAAGGCCTCGCGCGGCATCGAGGACATCTACGAGCTGACCTATATCCGCAAGGACGGCAGCCGCTTCGGAGCGGTGGTGTCGGTGACTGCGCTGCGCGACGCGCAAGACGCCATCATTGGCTACCTCTTGATCGGCACCGACAACACCGCSCGCCAGCAGGTCGAAGAGGAGCGSCAGAAGCTCGACCARCGMYTRCGCGACCAGCACTTCTAYACGCGCTCGCTGATCGAATCCAACATCGACGCGCTGATGACGACCGACCCGCGCGGCATCATCACCGACGTCAACAAGCAGACGGAGGCCCTGACCGGCTGCACGCGCGACGAGCTGATCGGCGCGCCGTTCAAGAACTACTTCACCGCGCCACACCGGGCGGAAGCAGGCATCAAGCGCGTGCTGGCCGAGGGCAAGGTCACCAACTACGAACTCACCGTGCGCGCCAGGGACGGCAAGCTCACCGTGGTGTCGTACAACGCCACCACCTTTCATGACCGCGACCGGCAGCTGCAAGGCGTCTTCGCGGCGGCGCGCGACATCACTGAGCGCAAGCAGTACGAGGAATCGCTGCGTCACGCAACGCAAAAGGCCGAACAGGCCAATCGTGCCAAGAGCGAGTTTCTCGCCAACATGAGCCATGAGATCCGCACCCCAATGAACGCGGTCATCGGCCTGACCTATTTGCTCGGGGAGACCTCGCTGGACGAGGAGCAGGTGGCCTTTCTGGCGAAGGTCAAGCTCGCGAGCAAGTCGCTGCTCGTGGTGCTGAACAACGTGCTCGATCTGTCAAAGATCGAAGCCGGCGAGTTGATCGTCGAGAACACCGCATTCAGCCTGCGCAGTTTGCTGAAGGAGCTGAGCGACGTGATGGCGGTGCAGGCCGAGGCCAAGGGCGTCGCCTTCGAGATCGTCGTCGAGGACGAGCTGCCGGTGGTGCTGGAGGGCGATGCGACGCGCCTGAGCCAGATCCTGACCAACCTGCTGTCCAACGCGATCAAGTTCACCGAGCAAGGCAGTGTCGAGCTGCACGTGCGGATGCTTGCCGCCACGGCCCAGCATGCGACGCTGTCGTTTGCCGTGCAAGACACCGGCATCGGCATCGCGCCCGAAGTTCAGACGCAGTTGTTCGCGCCGTTTGCTCAGGCGGATGCGTCGATCACACGGCGCTTCGGTGGCACCGGGCTGGGGTTGTCGATCGTCAAGCGATTGGCAAACCTGATGGGCGGGCACGTGAGTCTGGAGAGCACGCCCGGCGTCGGCAGCGTGTTCAGCGTCGTGCTGGACTTTGCACTCGCCTCGCCGGATGCGGTGGCGCGGTTGGAGGCACCTCCCGCAGCAGCCGGTGAACGCGCGCTGCTGGACATCCGAGTGCTGGTCGTTGACGACAGCGACATCAACCTGGATGTGACGAAGCGCATTCTCGAACTGGAGGGTGCGAAGGTTTTGCTCGCAAACAATGGACAGGAAGCCTTCGACCTTCTTGAGGCCCAGCCCCACGCCATCGACGTGGTGCTGATGGATGTGCAGATGCCGGTACTCGACGGCCACGACGCCACCCGGCGAATCCGCCTGGAACTGCACCTGGCGGACTTGCCGATCATCGCCCTGACTGCCGGTGCGCTGAGCAGCGAGCGACAACGCGCCACGGCGGCCGGAATGGACGACTATCTTGTCAAACCGTTCGACCCGCGGTCCCTGGTGGCCAGCATCCTGCGCCGCGTTGCACCTGTGAACGGCCGGCCCGTGCACCTGATTGCTGGCTCGCCCGACACGTCGGCGCCGGATTCGCTGCCGCAGCCGTGGCCGGAGATCGAGGGGATCGACGGGTTGGACGTGCGCGAACGCCTGAGCAATGACTTCGGCTTGTTCAAATTGATGCTCAAGCGGCTGCTCGATGAGTTCCCGGACATCTCAATTCCGATCGCAGCGCAAGCCCCGATCGACCTCGCCATTCATGCCAGTCGCATGCACAAACTGAGGGGCAGCGCGGGCACCCTCGGAGCCAGGGAGATCCATCAACTGGCGGGCGAGGCGGAGACGGCTTGTGCCGCAGGAAACGTCGAGAGATTCATCGATCTCGCGACGCGACTTGCCATCAAGCTGCACCGGCTGGGGGAATGTGTGGCGCCGTTGCTCGTGACAGCGCCGGCCCAGGCCGAGGATCCGTCTGCGGCCACCGGCGGCGACAGCCTCGAGCCGCAGGTCCTGGCCGATTTCGTCGGCCTGCTGCGCCAGCAAAGCATGTCGGCGATCGAACGTTTCAATGGTCTCTCCCCACAGCTGCAACGGTTCTTGAGCAAGGGCACGTTCGAACTGGTGCGCCAGCACATTGACGACCTGCAGTTCAGTGATGCCGCCGATGCGCTGGAGGCGGGCCCGTTGTAACCCGCGTCACCGCCTGGCGCAGCTCGCCCACCCACAGCACGCTGCTGGCCATGGCCACGCAGACGGCCCACTGCTAGGCCGGCGTCCGCCTCGGCCTCAACCACCCTTGGCCTGGCGCTTGCGCCAAGCGTCGACCACCTTTGCCGCCAGCGCGCCGGCTTCACGCTGCTGTTCAGGGGTCAGCGGCGGCGGCATGCGTCCCCACTTGGCCATCATCTTCTCGGTGTCGTCACTCGAGGCGCGGCTGGACTTCTCCTCCTCGGCTCCCGACGCTTCGCCGGTGATGCGCAAGCCGGCCTCCCTGTAGGCCTGCCGCTGCACCTCGGTGATGCCGAGGGCGGCCGTGCTGAATGGAAGGCTGAACTGCGCCAGCGCTATCCGGTCGCCGTCCTCAGCAGTCTGGCGCGCGTCACGCTGCAACTTGCCGCGCAGCTCGGGGTTGATCGCCTGCTGGCTCGCGTTGATCCATACCAGGTAAGGCAGCGCCGAGCCCTCGGCATCGCCCTCATAGGCACCCTTGAGCAACTCGCCCCTGCGCGCCAGCGCGGCGGCGTCAAAGACCTGGCAGCGGCGCCGAACGTCCTCCATATGCTTTATCGCTTGCTCGCTGGAAACGCCGGCGCTGCTGTTGGCCCGCCGAAATGTGGGGTCGTTCTGGTCGCGCGCTCTGTAGGTGCCCTCCATCGCCGCGTCCATGCCCTCGCATGCCGAGAGCATCGTCGCAGCCTCCAGCATCTCCTTCGGCGTGCCGTGGCCTTGCAATGTCAGCTGAACCTTGCGCAGCGCCTCCGCAAACGAACTGGTCGGCGTGGCCCCGTGGGGATGCGGGATGGGTGTCGGCACCGTGGACGCGGCCGGCAACGGCGCAGCGGCCGCTTCGGCCGTCACCTCGGTGCGCGACGGTTCCAGCGCACCTGGGGCCGATGCCGCAGGCACGCCGACGGAGGGTGCCAACGCGTTCGTCGTCCGGCTCAGCAACCAGCCACCGCCGACGGCCAGCACAAGCGCGGCAGCACTTGCAACCCACACAGCGCGGCCGCGCTGCGGGTTCGAGCTGGAGGCTCCATTCGAATCCATCTTCGTCTTTCCCTTTGTCTTGGTTGCAGCCCAGGGCCAGCGCGTTCGCCTTGAGTGTGCCGCGAGCGGCGGTCGCGGCAGCCTGAGGCGGACCGTAGGTGTCGAAGGTGTCGGCGAATGACGTTCGCACTCTCTTCAGTGGATGGCAGCTAGCGCGCCCCGTGGGAAGCCCGGCCAGGGCGGCAGATGGGCCAGCGCCTCCAGGTCCCGCACCGCGACAAGAAGGTCGGCGTTTGGTCAGAAGCGCCGGCTTTCCACGGGCCGCTCTAAGGTGCTCCTTGTAGATTGAAAGCACTATCGGTTACAAGCATCGAGAAACGACCCAGGGAGGACCGGTGATTACTCAGATAGACATCGCAAGCTTCGGGAGCTTTTCCGGGCTAGATTGGAAAAAAACCGTTCGGGACAGCGGAAAGAACGTCAAGACCTTCCAGCGTCTGAACATCCTCTATGGGCGCAACTACTCAGGCAAGACGACCCTATCTCGTGTCTTTCGTGCGCTGGAAACACACAAGCTGCCCTTTAACTTCGTTGGCTCGTCCTTCACCGTTGTGGGCGACAAGGGTGCAGTCACCTGCGGAGACCTGCCGACCCACAACTATGACGTGCGGGTCTACAACCGCGACTTCGTGACCGACAACCTCAGTTTCTTGGTCAATCAGGACGTCGGTGGAGTGATCAAGACCTTCGCCATCGTCGGTGAGCAGAACAAAGAGATTGACGATGCCATTGCCGCCGTAGAAGCGAAGCTGGGAAGCATTGAAGGCAAGGCTGGCCTTCGCTTTGACCTCGAGGCCAAGAGAAAAGAGCGCGACCGCAGCAAGAACAACCACAACACCGCATTTGACGCTTTGGAAGGCAAGCTTCGTTCGCATGCCGCCGACAAGATCAAGAAGAACCGCCACTACGGTGTTCCCGTCTACAACATCGATCACATCAGACGCGACATTGCTGCAACCAAGAAGGCTGGCTTCGTTGCGCTTACGCTTGAGGAGCAGGCCGGAAAGCTTGCACTGCTCAAGCAAGAAGCGTTGCCCGACATCACAGGCGCGCTTGCCATCGCCCTCCAGCATGATTCCTTGAAGGGCAAAGCTGAGCCTCTGCTTTCCAAAGCGATTACACCGACAAAACCCATTCAAGAACTGCTCAACGACAGTGTTTTGCAACTGTGGGTCAAGCAAGGTATCGCCCACCACCGCGACAAACGTGACACCTGTGCTTTCTGCCGCCAAAGCCTGCCGCATAACATTTGGCAGACGCTAGACGAGCACTTCAGCAAGGAATCCGGTGATCTTGAAGCAGCTCTGGACAATGTCATCACTTTAGTCGAGGGCGATATTGCCGCCGTCGCTGGATTCGTATCGTTAAGGAGCGATCAGTTCTACACGGAGGAACGCACTGCCTTTGATACGAGCAACAAAGCGCTTGGCGAAGCATTGGGCGTCTATAAGAAAGACTTGGAAGCACTCAAGAATTTACTGGAAACACGGAAGAGCAATCTGTTCCAACCCGTGGGACTAAAGCCTTTAAAGCATGACTCTGAAGAAATCCAGAAGCATGTGGGCGCCATAAATACATTAATCGCTATAAACAACGGCAAGACGAAGACGCTGGAAAAAGACAAGACTGCCGCCAGAGACGCGCTTCGGTTGGCCGACGTGTGTGCATTTGCGAGCGCGATTACCTATGACACGGAACTTGCCCGCATAGCTACCCTCAAGGCGGGTGCAGACACTGCGAGCACCGCCTATACAAACGCCGAAAAAGAGATTCGCGACGCCGAGGCCGAAGCCGAAACCTTAAGAGCCAAGCAGAAGGATGAGCGAAAAGGAGCCGAGCGAGTCAACTCGCTGCTCAATAACTTCTTCGGCCATGATGGCATCAAGCTTGAGGCTCGTGAGGATGCTAATAAAGCGTCTGTCAAATTTGAGATTACGCGAAACGGCAGGCCCGCGTACAACCTCAGCGAAGGCGAATGCAGTTTGATTGCCTTCTGCTACTTCATTGCCAAGTTGGACGATCCAGAGAGCAAGGGTAAAGAACTGATCATCTACATCGATGACCCAATCTCAAGCCTAGACAGCAATCATATATTTTTTATGTTCAGCTTGATTGAGAGCTTGATCGCCAAGCCAATCAAAAATTCTGACAACTCAAATGCGTACCGCTACAAACAGCTTTTTATTTCAACGCACAACCTAGACTTCCTGAAATACCTCAAGCGCTTGTCCATTCCTAAGAAGAAAATTCCTGCTGGTGAGGGCAAGACCAAGAGCGTTGACGACCATGAGCAATTCATGATTGAGCGAAACGGGGCCGCAAGCAATATCCTGCTTATGCCGTCCTATCTCAAAGACTACATCACTGAATTTCACTACCTTTTCCATCAGATCTATAAATGCAAAGATCAGGCCAATGCACAAATAAGCCACGAGCCTTTCTTTGGATTCGGCAACAATCTGCGCAAATTCCTTGAAGCATTTCTATTCTTTAAGTACCCCTATCATGATGATCGGAATGACGCCTTTGAACGGATAAAGAAATTTTTCGGGGAAGAGGAAGACACTGCCATTGCCCTTGTCAATCGGCTGAACAATGAGTTCTCCCATTTGGAGGCCGTTCCAGACAGAGGCTTTAAACCAGTGGAAATTCCTGAGATAGCCAAAGTAGCGAACTACGTCTTGGACAAAATATATATTGCTGACGCGATTCAATATAACGCTCTACTGAAAAGCATTGGTGAACCCGAACGCGCTGCTTGATCTGCAAATATCTGGAATGCCGATGCGCGCGGGCCGCGCCTTCGACGACCGAAGCGCACCGCTCGCTCCAGAGTTACGACCGCAAGCGGCAAGGCATGCAGGCGCATTGCCAGACTTGCGCAATCAACGCGCCGCCTTCTCACGCCTTCCGACCCGCATCACCCCCTTGCGCAGCTCCCCCACCCACAACACGCTGCTCGCCATCCCCACGCACACCGCCCATTGCTGCAAGCTCAGCGGCGCAGTGCCAAACGCCAGGTTCAGCGGCGCGAAGTGAACCACCGCCACCTGTAGCCCCAGAGACAGCGCAATCGCGCCCCACAACCGGCGGTTGACGAAGAGATTGCGGAAGGCGCTGGTCGTCTCGGAGCGGGCGTTGAAGCAGTTGAACAACTGCGCCAGCACCAGCACGGTGAACCCCGCCGTGCGTGCGGCGGCGAGGTCGCCCTCCTCTGAACTCACACCCGCAATCAGGCCGCCTGGCAGGTAGAGGTCAATCGTCGCCAGCGTGGCGAGCGCCATCGTCAGGCCCGTCCACACCACGCCCCACAGCATCGGCGCGTCGATGGCGCGCTCATCGGGCCAGCGCGGCGGGCGGGCCATCACGTCCTCGGTCTGCGGGTCCACGCCCATGGCCAGTGCGGGGCCGGAGTCGGTGATGAGGTTGATCCACAGGATCTGTGTGGCGAGCAACGGCAGCACCAGGTGCTCGCCTGGCCCGGCGCCCAGGCCGATCACGCTGGCACCGACGACGCCGAGGAAGACGGTCAGCACCTCGCCCATGTTGGACGACAGCAGGTAGCGCAGGAACTTGCGGATGTTGTCGAACAGCGCGCGGCCCTCGCGCACGGCGTCGACGATGGTCGCGAAGCTGTCGTCGGCGAGGGTCCGCTGCAACGCGTCATTCGAGGCCGGCGCGCCGCAGCCTGGCGCGCAAGGCATTGATCTCCTCCAGCAGGTCGAGCACCAGGGCTGCGCCAGCGGTGCCGAGGGCGAGGTCGGCGTTCAGGCGCAAGGCCGTGCGCGCCATGCGCAGCGATGGCCCCGTGAAGGCCCACTGCTGCGGCGCGTCGCCCTCGGGTTGCAGCACGCCTTCGTCGACCAGCGACAGCACCTGGGCCGGGCTCGCACCGGCGGCCTGGCACAGGCCGCTCAGGCTGAAGACGATCTCTTCCTCGACGATGACAGCGTCGATCACATCACTTGAGTTTTCGGCCATGGTTGTCATCCTTCCTGCGCGACGCGCGGGTCATAGTCCGGAAACGCCGCCCGCAGCGCGGCATAGGCCGCCTGGGCCGCGTCGGAGTCCGCGCGCGGCAGCGTTAGCGTCAGCACGGCATACAGGTCACCCGGCGGCTTGGCCGGCAGGCCGCGGCCCTTCAGGCGCAGCTTGCGGCCCTGGGTGGAGCCGGCGGGAATGGTGAGGTGCACCTCACCCGAGGGGGTGGGCGCTGCGACGGTGGCGCCCAGCGCGGCTTCCCAGGGAGACACCGGCAGGTCGACATACACGTCTCGGCCATCGATCCGGAACTGCGGGTGCGGCTTCAAGGCGATCTCCAGGTACAGGTCGCCCGCAGGTTCGCCGCCGTGGCCAGGGCCGCCCTGGCCCGCCAGGCGCAGGTGCTGCCCCTCGCGCACGCCGGGCGGAATGTTGACCTCCAGTTGGCGGTCATGCAGGGCGACATGCCCCTGGGCGTCGGCCACCGGCACGCGCAGCGAGATCGTGCGGCGTGCACCGCGATAGCTGTCTTCCAGGTCGATCATCACCTTGGCGTGGTGGTCGCTGCCGGGCGCCTGCCGGCGGCCGCCTGCAGCGGGCCGTGCGCCCGGCCCACCGCGCCCGAAGATGGATTCGAAGAAGGCGCTGAAGTCCTCGGCGCTGGGCGCTTGCTGCCCGCCGGGCCCGGCGCCGCCCCGGCCGCTGAACTCGAAGCCGCTGTCCCAACCCGGGGGCGGCTCGAAGGTTTCGCCGCGCGCGTGGCGCTGGCTGATGTCGTCGTAGGCCGCGCGGCGCTCGGGGTCGATCAGGGCTTCATGCGCCTCGGCCACATCCTTGAAGCGCGATTCGGCATCCGCCTCCTTGCTGACGTCGGGGTGGAACTTGCGTGCCAGCTTGCGGTAGGCCCGCTTGATCTCGTCCTGGGTGGCGTCTCGCTGCACCCCGAGCGTGGCGTAGTAGTCCTTGAATTCCATTGGGTTCCCCTGTGCGGTGTCGTCAGTTGGAGCCGGCTGGTAAAGGCTCAGGCGTGGGTGCTTCAGCGTTGGATGCCTTGGCGACCAGCCTGGACAACTCGGCAAATCCGATCGGCGGCACGGTCAGCCAGGGCAGCGTGAAGAGGCGCCTGGCCAGGCCATTGGCCATGCGTGCCATCTGCTTGCGTTCGCCCGCCAGCCGCGCTGCCAGCAAGGGGTCGCGCGTTCCGGCCGCCAGCACGCTCTTGTTCAGCACCCAGGCATAGGGCTCGATGCTGGCGCGGCGCAGGTCGTCCTGCAGCGCAGCCGCCTGCGACACGGGCGTCACCTCCGGCAGCGTGACCAGGATGATCTTGGTGTACGTGCCGTCCTGCAGCCGCATCAAGGGTGTCACCACCCGGGCCGCTCCCGGCCCCTCGAACTCCCGCATCATCTGGCGGTGATAGGCGCCGGTGGCGTCCATCAGCAGCATGGAATGGCCCGTGGGCGCGGTGTCGAGCACGACGAAGGCACTGCGGCCCTCGCTGACGATGCGCGAGAAGGCATGGAAGACGGCCACCTCTTCCGTGCAGGGCGATTGCAGGTCTTCCAGCAGCAGCGCCTGCTCGGCCGCGTCGAGCTTCGGTGACCTGGCCGCCATGATCTTGTCGATGTAGCGCTGCATCTCGACCTTGGGGTCGATGCGGCTGACGCTCAAACCGGGCACATCGCCGGCCAACGTCGAAGCCAGGTGGGCCGCCGGATCGGTGGTGCTGAGGTGCACGGTCTTGCCGCGCTCGACCAGCCCCAGGGCCAGCGCCGCCGCCACGGTCGTCTTGCCGACGCCGCCCTTGCCCATCACCATGATCAGCCCGTGCCCGGCGGTGGCCAGTTCGTCGGCCAGCGCGTCAAGACCTGGGAGCTTGCCGCTGGCTTCCACGACCGCAGCCATGGGCGGCGCGATCGGGCCGGCATCCAGGGTCAGCAGTGCGCGCAACGCGGGCAGGCCGACCGTGTCGAAGGCCCGCAGCGGGACGCGGTCCTGCGGCAGTGCACGCAGCGATGCTGGCATCGCGTCCAGCGCCTGCTGCCCCAGGTCTTCGATGGCGCAGGCCACGGCGTCGCTGCGCTCACTGGCGTGGAACACGCCGTTGATAGCCAGCCGCTGGTTGTGCAAGCCCAGCTCATGCAGCTCGGCCGAGGTGTGCGCCGCTTCATTGATCGCGCCCTTGTCCGCCCGCGTCACCAGGATGACGGTGGTCTGGGCCGGGTCGCTCAGCGCTTCCAGCGCCGCCTTGAAGCGCTCCTCCTGCATCTTCAGCCCCGAATGCGGGCCCAGGCAGGAGGCGCCCCGGTCGTTGCCGTCGAGAAAGCCGCTCCAGGCCTTGGGCAGGCTCAGCAGCCGCAACGTGTGGCCGGTCGGCGCGGTGTCGAAGACGATGTGATCGAAGCGACCGTCCTTGTCGGACAGCAGCGCGGCGAACTCGTCGAACGAGGCAATCTCGGTGGTGCAGGCGCCGGACAGCTGCTCGCGCACGGTGGAGAGTTCGGCGTCACTGGCGCCAGCGCCCATCTGCGCCAGCACCCGCTGCCGGTAGGACTCGGCCGCCGTGTCCGGGTCGATATTGAGCACGGACAGCCCCCGCGCGCCGGGCACCGGCGTTGGCGTGTTGCGCAGCTCGATGCCCATCATCTCATCGAGGTTGGAGGCCGCATCGGTGCTCACCAGCAGCACCTTCTTGCCCCCGTCGGCCAGCGTCAGCGCGGCGGCGGTGGACAGCGAGGTCTTGCCGACGCCGCCCTTGCCGGTGAAGAACAGGTGCCGTGTGGCCTGGGTCAGGAAGCCCGGCGCTTGCGCGGCCGGCATCAGCCAGGCTTGCACCTCGGCATGCGAGGGCAGCCCGCCGCTGTGCACGACCCGGCCGTCGATGACGACCGCCGGCGTCGCGCTGACGCCGTGACTCAGGATCGCATCGTGATCCTCGACCTTGAGGATCTCGACCTCGACGCCCTGCTCCTTCGCCACCCGCTCGATCATCGCGATGGTGCTGCGGCATTTGCTGCAACCCGAACCTAGAACCATGATCTGCATTGGGACTCCTCGTGCTGGGCCGAAAGACTGTTCAACGTTTCAAATCAGGTCCAGCACATAACGCAGGGTTTCATGGTCAGACCCGGCCTTGTCGAGCCTGAACCCGCCCTGCGTCGCCAGCTCGCGCATGCCTACGTTCTCGCGCAGCACCAGCGCCACCAGGCGCTGCGTGCCGTGGCCTTGCAGGTAGCCCACCATCTTGTCCAGCAGCCGTTGCCCCAGGCCCTCCCCTTGCAGCTCGGTGGCCAGGATGATGGCGAACTCGGCCTCGACGTTGTCGGGATCGGCCACGGCGCGCACGACGCCCAGCGTGCACTGCGTGCCGTCGGCCTGCGCCTCAATCACGACGAAAGCCATCTCGCGGTCGTAGTCGATCTGCACCAGGCGGGCCAGCTCGCTGCGCGGCAGTTCGCGCCGCATGCTGAAGAAGCGCAGGCGGATGTCCTCGGGTGCGAGCTGCCCGGCGAAGGCGAGGTGCCGCGCCTCGTCCTCGGGCCGGATCGGGCGCACCTGCAGCTGCCGGCCCTGCCACGTCCAGGTCTCGGCAAGTTCAGCCGGATAGGGCTGGATGGCGAAGCGCGATGTCCCGGCACTGGCCGCAGGGGTGACGCGCAGGCGGGCGTCCAGCGCAATGACGCCGTCGCCGTCGGCCAGCAGCGGGTTGATGTCCAGCTCGGCCAGCTCGGGCAGGTCGGCCAGCATTTGCGAGACGGTCACCAGCACGTCGCAGATGGCGTCCATGCGCGCGGGTGCATGGTCGCGGTAGCCGGCAAGCAGCTTGGCCACGCGTGTGCCGGCCACCAGCTCGCGGGCCAGCACGCGGTTCAGCGGCGGCAGGCCGATGGCGCGGTCGGCCATCACCTCCACCGCCGTGCCGCCCTGGCCGAACAGGATGACCGGGCCGAACACCGGGTCCACGCTGGCGCCGACGATCAGCTCCTGCGCATGCGGCCGGCTCACCATGGCCTGCACCGTGAAGCCGGCAATGTGTGCTAGCGGCTTGATCGAGCGCACCCGCGCCAGCATCTGCCGGGCGGCCAGCCGCAAGGCCGCGTCGTCGCTCAGGCCCAGCACCACGCCGCCCACGTCCGACTTGTGGCTGATGTCGGGCGACAGGATCTTCAGCGCGACCGGGTAGCCGATGGCGACTGCGGCTGTCACCGCTTCGTCAGCGGTGGGACCCACCGCGACCGTCGGCACGACCGGGATGCCATAGGCCTGCAGCACGGCCTTGGCCTCCAGCTCGTCGAGCATCTCGCGGCCATCGGCAAGCGCCGCCTCGACGACGGCGCGCGCCGCCGCGCGGTCCGCCGGCCCGGCCTCGCTGGCGGTGGGCGCCTCGGTGAGCAGCGCCTGGTTGCTGGCGTAGCGGGCCAGCATGGCGAACGCTCGCACAGCTTCCTCGGGCGTGTCGTAGCCGGCCACGCCCGCGCCTTCAAAGGTGCGCCGCGCCTCGGCCACGCCGGCGTCGCCCAGCCAGCAGCTCATCAGGCGACCGGCGGCCTCGCGGGCCAGTGGTGCGCAGGCAAGGGCGATGTCCTCGCTGCGCACGATGGCCGTCGGTGCGTGCATGAAGAGCACCGTGCCGGTGTCGGGGTCGTCGAGCAGCGCGCGCAGCGTGGCGGTGTAGCGCTCGACCGGCGCGTCGCCAATGATGTCGACGGGGTTGCCGTGCGACCAGGTGGGCGGCAGCACGGCGTCCAGCTTTGCGCGAAGCGCGTCACTCAGCGGTGGCAGGTCGACGCCGGCCAGCGCGGCCGCGTCGGCCGCCATGACACCGGCGCCGCCGCCGTTGGTCATCAGCGTCAGGCCGCGCTGTGGGCTGCCGCGGAAATGCGCCAGCGTTTCGGCCGCCATGAACAGGTCTTGCAGCGTGTCCACGCGCAGCATGCCGGCGCGGCGGATGGCCGCGTCTATGACCACGTCCGACCCCGCCAGCGCACCCGTGTGCGACGCGGCAGCCTGCAAGCCATTGCCGGCGCGACCGGCCTTCACCACGATGACCGGCTTGTTGCGCGCCGCCGCGCGCGCCGCCGACATGAACTTGCGCGGCGACTCGATGGACTCGATGTAGAGCAGGATGGCCCGCGTGTGCGGGTCGCTGGCGAAGTGGTCGAGCAGGTCGCCGAAGTCCACATCGGCCCGCTCGCCCAGCGACACCATGTGCGAGAAGCCGATGCGACGCGAGCGCGCCCAGTCGAGCACCGCCGTGACCAGCGCGCCCGACTGCGACACGAAGGCGATGTCGCCGGGCAAGGCGTCGACATGGGCAAAGCTGGCGTTCAGGCCGATGCGCGGCGACAGCAGGCCCAGGCAGTTGGGGCCGAGCAGGCGCAGCAGATGCGGCCGGGCGGCGTCCAGCGCGGCCTGCTTCTGAACAGCGTTCAGGCCGGCGGTCATGACGATGGCGGCGCGCGTGCCCAGCTGGCCCAGCTCGGCGATGAGGCCGGGCACCGTATCCGGCGGGGTGCACAGCACGGCCAGGTCCGGCGCTTCGGTCAGGTCGCCGATGCGGCCTGCCAGCGCCACGCCGTCGAGCTCGGCGTGCTTGGGGTTGACGCCGAAAACACGGCCAGCAAACGTGCCGGCACGGAGGTTGCGCCAGACGGTCGCCCCGACGCTGCCGGGGCGGTTGGAGGCGCCGACCACCACGACCGAGCGCGGTGACAGAAGCTGGTCGAGGTGGCGGATGCTCATGCGGATGTCAGGGGGTAATCGCCACCTTGAGCACACCGTCGCGCTGGTGGCCGAACAGCTCGTAGGCCGCCTCGATGTCATCGAGCTTGAAGCGGTGCGTCACCATGGCCTCCAGGTTGACGCGCCGCGCGGCGATGACGGACATCAGCCGGCGCATGCGCTCCTTGCCGCCGGGGCAGAGGGTGGTGACGATCTTGTGGTCGCCCAGGCCTGCTGCAAAGGCGCCGAGCGGGATGGTCAGGTCGGTGGAGTAGACGCCCAGGCTGGACAGCGTGCCACCCGGCCGCAGCACGCGCAGGCAGGCCTCGAAGGTCTGCTGCGTGCCCAGGGCCTCGATGGCGACGTCGACGCCGCGGCCATCGGTCAGGCGCATGATTTCTTCCACGGGGTCGACCTTGCTGGCGTCGATGACATGGTCGGCGCCCATCTGCGTGGCGATGGCCAGGCGGTTGGCCAGCCGGTCGACGCCGATCACCATGGACGCGCCGCTGAGCTTGGCGCCGGCCGTGGCGCACAGGCCGATGGGGCCTTGCGCAAACACCGCCACCGTGTCGCCGATGCGCACGCCGGCACTCTCGGCCCCGCTGAAGCCGGTGGACATGATGTCGGGGCACATCAGCACCTGCTCGTCGGTCAGAGAGTCGGGCACCGGCGCCAGGTTGGCCATGGCGTCGGGCACCAGCACGTACTCGGCCTGGCAGCCGTCGATGGTGTTGCCGAACTTCCAGCCACCCATGGCCTTCCAGCCATGCGACGTGCCGGCGCCGTCCTGCGAGCCGCAGCCGCACAGGCAGGCCGTGCTCCAGCCGCTGGGCGTGATGGCGCCGGCGATGACGCGCTGGCCCTCGCGGTAGCCGCGCACACCCGAGCCGAGTTTCTCGATAACGCCCACGGGCTCGTGGCCGATGGTCAGGCCGCGTGCGACCGGGTACTCGCCCTTGAGGATGTGGATGTCGGTGCCGCAGATGGTCGTCGTGGTGACGCGGATCAGCGCGTCCTGCGGACCGACATCGGGCATGGGCTTGTCCTCCAGCACGATGCGCCCGGGCTCGACGAAGACAGCGGCTTTCATCATGGCCATGGGAAATCCTCCAAAAGGCGCTACGCGCCTGGAAGGTTCCATGACGTCAGGCCACCCTACTCCGAGGCCTTGCCCAGGTGCAGGGTGGGAGCGCCGTTGCAGGGTAGGACGCGAAGCCGGCGGCCGCTTTGCGCCAGATCAGTTCAGGCCCGCCTTGTCCAGCCCGAACATCTTGTCCGCCGAGCCCGGCACATTGCGCACCGCCACATTCATGCGGTTCCAGCCATTGATGGCGGCAACGCGCCAGGTCAGCTCGGACAGCTCTTCCGGGGAGAAATGCTCGCTGACCTCGGCATAGGCGGCGTCGGAAATGCCTTCAGGCGGGATGCGGGTCAGCAGCTCGGTCCAGGCCAGGGCGGCGCGCTCCTTGGGCGTGAACAGCGTCGACTCGCGCCAGATGGCGACGTGGTGCAGGCGCAGCTCGCGCTCGCCGTGCATCTTGGCCTGCTTGACGTGCATGTCCAGGCAGAAGGCGCAGCCGTTGAGCTGGGAGGCACGGATGTCGATCAGCACGGCCAGGGTCTTGTCCATGCGGAAGGCCATGCTGAAGTCCAGGTACTTCTTGGACAGGTCGGCGGACTGGCGGAAATAGTCGAGGCGGGCTTGGTGCGTGCTCATGGCAATGTCCTTGGATGTTGTGGGCCGACAAAATCGCCGGCCTCACACTCAAGACGGATCAGCCGCGGCGTTTGTGACACGCATCCGGATCCCGCTGAGCTTGTCGGGGTTGCGCTGGATGTAGACGGCACCCACCTGGCCCGCCTCAGCCGACGGTGCCAGCGCAATGGTCTGCACGAGTCGACCGCCGTTGCTGTCGTCGAGGATGAGCAGACCCGGCAGGCCGTTGACGACGGCCGGCACCAGGCGCCAGGACCGGCTGGTGGGCAGTTGCGCGAAGCCGATGAAGGTGCGCGCGATCTGCGCACCGCCATGCAGGGGCTTGGGCACCGCGCTGACCTTGCCGCCGCCGTCGGCCATCAGCACGGCGTCCTCGCTGAGCAACTGGGCCAGAGCCGAGACGTCCTGGCTGCGCACGGCATCCATGAAGGCGGCCACAAGCCGATCAGCCTCCTCCTTGGCCACCTCGCGGCGCGCGTAGTCGGCCTTGATGTTCTTGCGCGCGCGGCTGATGAGCTGGCGGCAGGCAGCCTCGCTGCGGTCCAGGTGGCGGCCGATCTCGTCGTAGTCGAGGTCGAACACGTCGTGCAGCAAAAAGGCCGCGCGCTCCAGCGGCGACAGGCGCTCCAGGGCCAGCATGAAGGCGATGGACACGTCCTGGGCGAACTCGGCCTGCTTCTCGGGGCCGGGGGCCCAGCCGAACAAGGCTTCGTCCTCCAGCATGGGCTCGGGCAGCCAGACGCCCACGTATTGCTCGCGCTGCACGGCGGCGGAGCGCAGCTTGTCCAGGCAGAGATTGGTCACCAGCCGCGACAGGAAGGCGCCCTCGTGCTGGATGGGGGCCGCATCCACCTCGGCCCAGCGCAGCCAGGCCTCCTGCACGATGTCCTCGGCCTCGGCACGCGAGCCGAGCATGCGGTAGGCCAGCGCGCGCAGGCGGCGCGCATGGTCACGGTCAAAGCGCAGGGCGCGGGCGGTGGGCGAGAGGTCGTCGGTCATGGCGGGAGTTTCGCGGTTCAACTCCCTCCTGACGGGACAGCCCCCACGTTTGTGACATCAGCGCGCGATCTCCACCGCCGCCAGCAGCATCCAGGCCGAGTGCGGCAGCCACTGCTCCACCCAGCGCCACTGCTCGCCGTCGGGCCCTGGTCCGAACGCAATATCCTCGCCCGTATCGCTGCCGACGGCGCCCGTGATGCCATTGGAGATGCCGCCGGCAAACATGTCGCCCGCGCTGGACGGTACGGCCGGCGGGTTGCGCTTGCCAAAGCCGTAGAGCATGGAGATGCCGTAGGGGTTGCGCCCCAGCGTCCAGTCGAGCTGGCTCTGCGCATAGCCGGCCCAGCCCTCGGGCATGCCGGTGCCGAGCTGGCGGCTGGCGGCCGTCATGGCCGTGGTCAGCGAGGCCAGGCGCGCACTCTCGCCCTGCCACCAATAGCCAGTCTCGTTCTTGTGCGGCATGAAGAAGCCCTCCATCACGGAGCCTTCTGCCTTGCCGTTCGGCGCGAGCTGGAAGGACTGGCGTGCATAGCCATAGGGGTTGGACACGCGCTGGGTGATGGCGATCTCATGCTTCAGTGCCGACGCGATGGCAGCGGTCGCGCGGCCGCGACGCGCCTCCTGGGTCTCGATGGCTAGATAGTGCGTGAGGCTCAGCACCGGCAGGCCGGCTTCGACCGCGTGGTAGTAGGGCCGCGAGCCGCCATCGCTGATGAAGCCGCCGGCAGCGGTCTGGCGGCCCATCAGACTTTCGGCGCGCAGCCGGGCGGCGTCGAGGAAGCGCGGCTCGCGTGTCGCGTTGAACAGCTCGACGGCTGCCATCAACGCCGTGTAGTCGTCGATGATGTTTTCGACGCCATTGGCCGTGTACTGCGCATTGAACTGCTGCAGATGGTCGAAGGCCTTGACCGCGTCGGCCAGATAGGTCGCACCGTTGAACTCGCCCTGCCGACCCGATTGCTTCGCCAGCAGCGAGGCCCGCGCCAACGCCGCGATGGCCATGCCGCCCCCCGCGCGATAGGCCGAGCGATAGAGCTGGGTGTATTTGCCGTCCTCGCCCTCGTAGCCGACGACCATGCGCTCGGCCTTCTCGTCGCCCCATTTGTCAAACACCGTCGTGTAGAAATAGCCCTCCGCGTCGAGGATGCGGTGCAGATAGTCGGCACCCCAGAAGGCCTCGTTCTCGGCTCGCTTGAGCAGGCCCGCGCGCCGGTAGAGATCGGCCGAGGTGTGCGACGTGTAGGCCAGCACCCAGGCCGCCATCGACGTCTGCTGCGGGTTGAAGAAGTTGGCGTAGCCGAGGTGGGACAAATACTTGCCCGTGTCGCCGCCGGCGTCCTTCCAGCCGCCGTGCACGTCGACGAAGCGGTCCGTCTCGAAGATGCGGATATGGCGGTCGACCTTGGCCGTATGGCGGCTGCGGCGGAAGTAATCCAGCGTCTTGTCGGCAATCGTCGTGAACAGGGCCTGGTCCCGCAGAGGGACCGGCGCCGACAGCGCGCGCTTGCCACCCAACGTGGCTTCGACGCGATAGGCGCCCGCCTTCTCGATGGCCGAGAAGTCCACCTCGAAGTAGCGCTTGCCCGCCCCCCAGGCGGAGAACTCGGGCAAGGCCTTCAGTTCGCCCTGGGCGACGACCTTGCCACCGGCCAGCACGCGGTAGCGCCCGGCCTGGGCCAGGCCCGTGGACTCGACGACAGCCCTTTTGGAGCCGACGCGTTCCAACGCCACCTGGTTGATCTGCACCAGCAGCGGATCGGCCGGCAACTTGACCGACACCGTCGTCACCGGCGCAGCCGCATCGGCGGCAACGGCCAGCGGCATGGCGGCCGCCAGGGCCGCTGCAATCAGGATTCGCTTCATTCCCATGCCATGTTCTTGGACCACTTGATGCCCGAGGTCGGGCACTTGCCGCTGTTGTCGGGGTAGCTGCTGTTGATGACCGAGTTGACCGTGCTGACGCTGTTCATGGCCGGGTTCTTCTTGTAGATGTCCAGGGCCATGCTGGCCCGCCAGCAATTGCCCGCATCGTCGCCGAGGCTGCTGGACTTGAGCCAGCGGATGTACTGGTCGGTCAGGTAGGTGGCGAAGCAGGTTTCGGCGCTCAGGCTGCCGCAATTGCCAGCGTTCTTGACCGAGGTGAAGGCCGAGACGCTGCCAATCGAGCCGGTGTTGACCTGCACCTGGAAGGCCAGGCCGACGAGGTTGTGTTTGTCGAAGGCCGTGAAGCCGATGCCCTTCAAGGCGCTCAGGACCGGCAGCAGCTTGTCGTTGTTGATGTGCGCGTAATGGCTCATCACATACTTGTCCTGCTGGTTGTCGAAGGCCGACTGCAGGGCCTTGCAGATCTTGGTCAGGGCCGCGCGCTTGGTGGAGTTGGAGCGGCTGAGGTTGGGATAGGGGTCGAGCCGCGAATCATCCGCCTTGAAGTTGGCGGCCGACACGCCGGTGACCTGCACGCCCCAGTTCTTCATGTCGGTGTTGGTCGCGCCGGTCTTGCCCAGCACATAGGGCGCGAAGGCGTTCTTGAAGTAGTCGGGGAAATCGCCCACCGTCGTCACACCGACCGGGCCGAAGGTGTCACCGCGGTAGTCGGAAATGCCTTGGCTGGCCTCGTAGTCCACCTCGCAATAGCGCCAGGGGCCGACGTCCTGGTAGTTGGTGGTGCCGTTCTCCGGGTAGGCGTCCATGCTGAGCACGGCCTGCCATTGGGCGACGGTCAGCTTGCGGTTCTTGTCGAAGACGTTGCCGTAGACCTTGGCGTCGCCCACGGGGATGACGCCGCTGGCCGCCGCCGGCTGGACGGCCGTCACCAGGGCCTGGCCGCTGGCGGTCTCAGTCTGGGTGTACAGCCAGCCGTCCTGCACAAAGGCCGTGCTCTTGGCGGCATTGCTGCCGGCCGCATTGCCAGCCCCAATTGCCAGCGAAGACAGGCTCAACAGGGCGAGGGCCGCACACGAGCCGATCCGGAGTGATTGCATGTTTGCCTCAACGAAGTCTTGTGGCGATGGAAGAGCCACGGGTTGTGGATGCCCACGAGCAGCGCACGCACTGCCGGCGAGGAGCGCAACTTCACTGCTGGATGCGCCGGGCCAGACCTCGTCCCTCCAACGGGACTTCACGTCTCATGGGCGGCGAATGTAGGGCCGCCAAGCCGGCATCGTCAATATTTAAATCCAATGGTTGTATAAATTTATTTCAAGCGTGATCGACGCCGGAACCGCCGCCTCGGACAGAATCGCGGCCCGGGCACAGGCCCCACCTATCATGGGCACCACGAAAGCGCCGTCAGCACGCATGAGAACCACCGGCCGAGGAGCCACCCAACAGTCCAGCGCCCCCTTCAACCGCCGCGTGGTGCTGGACTTCATCCGCCAGCAAGGCGCCGCCTCGCGCAAGGACATCGCCGACATGGTGTCGCTGAGCCCGCAGACGGTGGCCAACATCACCAACGACCTGGAGGCCATCGGCCTCATCGTGTCGCGGCGCCAGAAGGTCGACAAATCCCGCGGCCAGCCGCCCATCGCCTTCGAGCTGAACCCGCAGGCCGGCAACGCCATCGGCATCAGCCTGGAGCCGGGCCGGGCCTCGGCGGCCCTCGTCAACCTCGTGGGCGAGATCCGCAGCCGCTGCGAAGTCGAGCTGGACACCAGCGACCGCCAGCAGATGCTGGCGTCCATGCTGCAGCTCGTCGCGCGCCTGCGCCGCGAATCGACCGAGCGCCTCTGGGGCATCGGCGTCGCCCTGCCCGGCCCTCTCGGCCACACCGACATCAGCTTTGTCGGCCCGACGGCGCTGGAAGGCTGGAACGACCTGTCCGTGCTGGACGAACTGCGCGAGACCACCGGCCTGCCTCTTTTCTACCGCGTCGACAGCGTTGCCGGCGCCCTGGGCGAGACGCTGTTCGGCGTCGCCAGGCACCTGGACGACTTCTTCTACCTGCACCTGGGCCTGGGCCTGGGTGGGGCCCTGGTCATCGGCCGCTCGGCCTACCCCGGCGCCGACGGCAATGCCACCGAGATCGGCCACGTGCCCATCGTGCCCGGCGGCACGCCCTGCTATTGCGGCAACCGCGGCTGCCTGGAGCGCTACGTCTCCATGTACTCCCTGGCCGAAGCCCTGGGCGTGAGCGATCACGATGTCTGGACCCTGGACCTCAGCGCACGCCTGCAGCAGCCCGCCGACGAGGCCCTGCACCGCTGGTGCCGCCAGGCCGCCGACCGCCTGCGCGACGCCGTCTGCATGATCGAGAACATGCTGGACCCGCGCTCCATCGTCATCGGCGGCTCCGCGCCCAAGGTGCTGGTGGAGCATCTCGTGGCGCTGGCCCTGCCCTGGCACCGCTCGGTGCGTGGCGGCATGGCGGCGCCCGAGACCCGCATCGTGCTGTCTGACCGCCAGGACGACTCCTCCATCCTCGGCGCCGCCGTGCTGCCCATCTACGAGATGCTGTCGCCGCGCCTGGAAGTGCTGCAGCAGGACCGCCGCAGCGACCTCGACGTGGGCGAATTGCTGGGCCATCGCCCCGTCACCAAGCGAATCGGATAAATATTTCAATCCATTGGATTTAATTATTGACACGACTTCCGGCGGGCTCCTATAGTCGGCGCCCATGGACACGGATCGCGCCCTTTTCACCCCTCAGCTCAGCGTCGTCGGCGACGTCGGCGTCGACCTGGTTCTCGGCTCGCTGGAAGGCTGGCCCAGCATCGGCACCGAACTGCTGATGCCGCGCAGCGAGCTGCGTGCCGGCGGCTCGGGCGCCAACGCGGCGCTGGCCGCCCGCCACATCGGCCAGGCCACCCACCTCATCTCGGCCGTCGGCAACGACCATTTCGGCCACTGGCTGGCCGAGCAGTTCAGCGGCATCCGCACCCACCTGGAAGTCTGCGACCGCGAGACCACCATCTCGGTCGGCCTGATGCACAGCTGCGGCGAGCGCAACTTCTTCACCACCCACGGCCATCTGCAGCAGCTGTCGGTGCAGCATGTGCTCAAGCACCTGCACGCCACGCCGGTGCCTTCCATCGCCCTCTTCACGGCGCCCTTCCTGCTGCCCCACCTGCGCATCCGCTACGCCGACCTGCTGGCCGAGGCGGCCTCGCGCGGCTATCGCATCGCCCTGGACACCGGCTGGCCGCCCGAGGGCTGGGACCGCGACGAGGTGCTGGGCTGGCTGCTGCACTGCGACCACCTGCTCATCAACGAGCTCGAGGCGCGCAGCATCGCCGGCACCAAGGATCTGGACGATGCGCTGACGTTGATCGCCAAGGCGCTGAAGCCAGGGGCCAGCCTCGTCGTCAAGGTCGGCGCTCGCGGCGCGCTGGGCATCGAGGCTGGACGTCGTGTCGCCCACGACACCGAGCCGGCCGACATCTTCGACACCATCGGCGCGGGTGACGCCTTCAACGCCGGCTACCTCTCTGCGCGGTTGCGCGGTGGCGACCTCGCCGAAGCCCTCGCCGCCGGATGCCGCACCGCCCGCGCCATCCTCGCGCGCTTCCCGCGCAAGACCATCCGCGCCGGCGAATTCGCTGACTGCGTGGCCGCCTGAGCACCAAGCCATGAAGCACCGCGCGCTGATCGTCGGCTACATCCTGCTGATCTGGTTCGTGATCTCCTTCGTCACCAACCTGATCGGCCCACTGATGCCGATCATCATCCAGGACTTCAAGCTGAGCCTGGCGCTCGCGGGTTTCCTGCCCTTCTCCTTCTTCCTCGCCTACGGGCTGGTATCGGTGCCGGGCGGCATGCTGGTCGAGGCGCGCGGACCACGCTTCACCATCCTGATCGCCTTCCTGCTCAACCTCGCCGGGTCGCTGGCCATCGCGATGTGGCCCAGCTACGGCACGGCCATCGCCGGTCTCTTCGTCATCGGCCTGGGCATGGCCCTGCTGCAGGTCGTCATCAACCCGCTGCTGCGCACGGCCGGCGGTGAGGCCCATTTCGCCTTCTTCTCGGTGATGGGGCAACTCGTCTTCGGGCTGGCGTCCTTCCTGAGCCCCTGGGCCTTCCAGCTGCTGATGGAGAGGCCCGGCGCGGCCGGCAGTCCCCTGGTGTGGGTCGCCTTCTACTGGATCTTCACGGCCGGCTTCGTTGCCCTCATCCTCGCCAACCAGACCCTGCCCCTGCCCCGGGTCGAGCTCAAGGACGACGAGCGCGCCGGCGGCTGGGCGGCCTACAAGGAGCTGCTGGCGCGGCGTGATGTGCGCCTGTTCTTCCTGGGCATCCTGGCCTATGTCGGCACCGAGCAGGTGCTGGCCAACTGGATGTCGCAATTCCTGGCTACCTATCACGGCTTCTCGGCCACGGCCGAGGGGGCGGACGCCGTGGCGCGCTTCTGGGGCCTGATGTCTGTCGGCTGCCTGCTCGGCCTCGTGCTGCTCAAGCTGCTGGACTCACGCGTCGTGCTGGCCGGCTTCACGGTGCTGGCCATGGTCTGCGTCGGCATCGCGCTGTTCGGCCCGGCGGCCGCGTCGCTGTGGGCTTTCCCGGCCTCGGGCTTTTGCCTGTCGGTGATGTTCTCCATCGTCTTCTCGCTGGGCCTGAACTCCGTGCCCCGCCACCACGGCGCCTTCTCGGGCGTGCTGTGCACCGGCATCCTCGGCGGCGCCGTCGTGCCGCTGCTGGTGGGCGTGCTGGGCGACGCCATCGGCCTGCGCGCCGCCATGACCACCGTCTTCCTGACCCTGGCCTACATCCTGAGCGTCAGCGCCTGGGCGAGGCCACTCGTGCGCAACGAGACCGTCTCGTTGGCGCAGTTGTTGTCCGGCACCAAACCCAAGCCCAGACCCGGGGCCTGACTTCCCGACTCAAACACGCCGTGGCTTTCGGGCCAGGACGGTGGCCGCCCATACACAGACACAAGGAGCCGAGAGCGATGAGAACGAACCGAGCTGGATACGCCAAGACCGTCACCGCAGCCGCCGTGAGCCTGCTGGCCGGCGCAGCCTTTGCCCAAGAGACGACGACCGCCACGACGGACAAGGACAACGCCAGGAATGAGCTGCCCACCGTCACCGTCAGCGCGACGCGCGTCAACTCCAACCTGCTGAAGACGCCGGTCGCCGTCACCGCCATCACCCAGGAGGCGCTGAGCCGCGAAGGCATCCACGACGTGCGCGGACTGTCCGGCACCGTGCCCAATCTGCAGATCTCCTCGGGCGCCGACTCCGGCATCCAGATCAACATCCGCGGCGTCGGCTCCACCAACTTCACGGAGATCGGCGACCCCGCCGTGGGTCTGCATGTCGGCGGCCTGTACTCGCCGCGGCCGCAAGGCGCGCTCGCGCTGATGTTCGACCTCGAGCAGGTGGAAGTGCTGCGCGGCCCGCAGGGCACGCTGTTCGGCCGCAACTCCACCGGCGGCAGCGTCAACATCATCCCGGCCAAGCCCGAGTTCGGCTCGACCTACGGCAATGTCGAAGCGGACTTCGGCAACTACCGCAAGCGCCAGATCAACCTGATCCAGAACATCGCCGTCAACGACAAGTTCGCGCTGCGCGCCACCGTCAGCAAGGTCACGCGCGACGGCTGGATCAACCAGCAGCAGGACTTCTATGACGTCAATCTGCCGGCGCATGGCTTTGTCGCCGATGGCATCCCTGACGTGGACCAGCGCCGCAACACCCTGGTCTCCAAAAGTAAGTACTACTACAACCGCGACGAATGGGCGGCGCGCATCGCCGGCCGGCTCAAGCTGACCGACAACATCGAGTGGTTGGTGGCCTACGAGAAGTTCCAGAACAACGGCGCCGGCGACGTCGCCATGAAGGACTGCGACATGGCGGCCGGCACCGCCTTCGCCTGCACTGGTGGCAAATGGGACGTCAAGATCAACGTGCCCGGCAAGACCGACATGTCCATCGGCACGCTGCGCTCCAACCTGGTGTGGAACCTCAGCCCGCAGAGCAGCATCGAATACGGCTTCGCCTTCGCCAACCAGAAGCGCACGCAGCAGTCCGACGATGACGGCGGCTACCACCCCATCGCCAGCCAGGTGACGGCCAGCCTGCCCGTCGGCCCCGACGGCGACTGGGGCACCTGGCCCGTCAGCGATATGACCTCGTTCACGCTCGGCTCGACCTACAAGTCCAGCGTGCACGAGCTGCAGTTCAAGCACCACACCGACACGCTGCAGCTCGTCACCGGCCTGTTCTGGATGCACGAGAAGAACGCCATCGACTATGCGCAGGAGCAGCTCGTCACAGCCCCCTATGGCTTCCCGACCAGCCAGTTCTATCACCAGCCCGACCGCCAGATCGACGCCAAGGCCGTCTTCGCGCAGGCCGACTGGAAGTTCACGCCGACCTGGACCGCCACCCTCGGCGCCCGCTACAGCCATGACAAGAAGACCGACAAGAACGGCCAGGTCTTCGGTGGCTGGGACGGCTCCACGCCGGCCTACTACAACGGCTTGTTCCATCCCGGCATGCCCGGCGAGCCGGGCTTTCGCGCCCACAACGGCCGTGACCTGACCGAGAAGATGGGGCCCTTCGCCGGCACCGCCGCCTATGCCGAATGGGGCCCGCCGGCCGGCAACGACAACGCCCAGAGCTGGAAGAAGGTCACCTACCGCCTGGGCCTGCAGAAGCAGCTGACGCCGCTGGACATGGTCTACACATCGTTGTCCACCGGCTACAAGGCCGGCGGCTTCGGCGACAAGGACGACCGCTGCGGCGGCCACGACTGCGTGGACGGCCCCGCCGGCCCGCAGTACACCTTCTTCCCCTACAAGCCCGAGACCGTCACCAACTTCGAGATCGGCTACAAGGGCCTGCTGCTGAACAAGCGGCTGAGCCTGTCGGCCACCCTCTTCTTCAGCCGCTACAAGGACATGCAGGTCACGGGCGACAACTTCGCCTCGCGCATCAAGCGCACCGAGCCCTGCCCCGAAGACAACCCGACCTGCGACATCGTCACCAAGTGGCAAACCGTCAACGTCGGCGTCGTCAGCATCCCGGGCATCGAGCTGGAGGTCGACTACAAGCCCTGGCCCGGCGCCCGCCTGGGGGCCTTCTTCAGCTACATCAACAGCAAGATGAAGGACTACCCGTCCTACAGCGACACCTGGAACTGCGGTGTGCGCGAGGAGATGGGCGCACCGCACTGCCCCGAGCCCTACAGCGGCCCCGTCCGCGAGTTCGCCGGCCGCCAGATCCTGGACATCACCGGCAACCACCTGCCCCTGTCGCCCAAGTACAGCTTCGGCATCAACTTCGCGCAGAGCTTCATGTTCGGCGAGGGCTGGGAGCTGACGCCCTGGGTCAACCTGAAGTGGCAGGACAAGATGTACTTCACCCTGCTCAACCTGGACAACCCGCACATCTCCGACGGCCAGAAGGCCTTCACCAAGATCGACGCCAGCCTCAAGCTGCAGGCGCCCAAGTACTGGCGCGCCGAGCTCTATGTGCTGAACGCGACCAACAAGATGACGAAGAACGCGGTGCAGGACGGCGGCGGCTTCGTGCGCGCCTACTGGAACGACCCGCGGACCTACGGGATTCGGGTGGGGATCGACTACTGAGGGTCACTCATGCTTGCCGGCGCGGGTTCGGCATTCAGGTGGCTGTCGGCGCTAGGCGATTTGTCGAACGGAGAGCGCGGAAATTCCGTTTTGCAGCGGTTGCTGACGGTCGGGGCCAGCGCCCGTGCGACAGCAAGGTGCCCAAAGCCGAAGTTCCGGATCCACGGCGATGAACAGCACCGCAGCGAATGCCGACACTCAGCATTTGACCCCGGGCGGCGGCTCTCGTTCACGACGAGGGTCTATAAAACAACTGGCGCTCAGTAACGCCTCCCGTAGGGTAGTGAAAGTTGTCAGGCACCGACCTACTTGATGACTGCTAGTTCGAAATGCATGCCGTCCGGGCGGTTCGCAAAATGGCCGCCCCAGTAGAAGCCCAGCTCGTTGGCGATGCCTACTAGCTCTCGCACACAGCCTCTGGCATGAAGGCCTACTGGCACATTTCCCAAAGGGTTTTCGCCGGCGTTGAGATCGATGGCTGTGCCCCAGGAGTGGTTAGACAAGTTCACGCGCTTGGGGCTGGTGGTGCCTCGCTTAAGCCGCGCGTTGAAGGCCCCGGCGCAGGTGAGCACGCGGTCCAGCAGGCCCGCTTCTTCCCAACGTTCAAAGAGCTTGAGGAACGAGGGCGCCGCCAGGCGATGACAGCTGATCGTGCCTTGCTCCCGGCGGACGTAGTGGCGCCCGGCCGCGAACAAGCCTTTGTCCAGCTGAGGAATGTGCATACGGACAATGTTCTGAGCCGCCCAGTCGTCGAGGATCTCGATGTGCTCAGGGTCCGTTGCGGTTGGGGCATGCCGAAATTCGAACGCTGAGAACACTGCCTCCGTCCGCGCTACGGTCGGTTGTGCGAGGTTGGCAGACGCAGGCGGCCAACTAAGCGAGGAGCTGGACCCTGCCGCTGGCGGACCAAGAAGGACGAGGCCATGGCTGGCTAGAGCGTTGAACGTCGCCTCGTCCACCTTTCCGCTTTGAGATACGCCTACGCCGTGCTGGTAGTTGCGCAGCGCCGTCCTGGTCAAGGTGCCGAAGCCGCCGTCGGGTGACAGACCTGCTGCGGACACGTTGTTCAAGTGCTCCTGCAGGCGCCGGACGTCGGTGCCTTCGTCGCCGAACTCGAGGTCGTAGATCATGAGCCGTTTCTCCCCGTTGACGGCTCCGGAGGTCCGGATGCCAAGCATTGGACTGGGCCTGGGTGCGATTGTCTTGTCATCCCCAAATCAGTGGGAATGAGTTGAGGCCTTCAAGGCAAATTGGGGGCGCTCATGGTGAATGACCATGCCGGGTCTTCTTCCTTTTGTCGTCGTCATCGTCCTCAGGGGGAGGAGAGTACGAGACCGAGTTGTCGCCGGCATCCATGAGCAGCGATTTCGCCCTAAGGCCGAGTCAACAGTCTCATGGGACCAGTCGGCATCGCTCCACCGACGCTTGCGTAGCTCCCTAGTGCCAGCAACCTCCAAGCGGGCACGATGTACGAAACCTGCCTGGTTCCATCGCCGGCAATGTGCATCCCGACGAAGGTGAACTGGTCATTCGCATCGCGCAGCACCACGGGCGCGCCGCTGTCGCCGGGATACGTTCGGTCGCCGAAACGCACCTGCAGTTCAATGACCGAGTGCGTAATGCCGCGTCGTGTGCCGTCACCGAAATCGTAGGCGAGGGGCATTGGATGTTCCACCAGAGACCGCGCCGCTTGCAGCGGGAGCATGCTGCCAGCAGGCCTATTGCGATTGTTCGCCGGAGCGAAGATCTCCAGTGACTGACCGCTGGCAAGAAGCTGGTTCAACTTCTGCTCGCTTTGGACCCAGGGCAGCGTGTTGGACAGCTGCATTCCGCCGTACAGGAATCCGTAACTTGCAGCCTGATTGATGGTCGCAAGCTGCGCATCGAAGCTGAGAGCTCCCCCTGGTATCACCCGCCCACCAAACCCGGTGCTCTGGGCAAAGGCGTTGCCGGTCGTACTATTCCCGGGCCCTTGCAGCTTCTCCTGTGCGCCAGGTCGCCGACCAACGCCGTCGAGGCTGGGCAGCGGGCTTAAGACGTGCACAGGAGCAAGGCCGTACTTGGTGTTGCCAACTGCGATGATCCATGTCAATGCACCTCGTGCCCAGCGACCGTCGGCGTCTTGTGCCTGGATGCCAGTCAGCGCTTGTGCTCGAGCGGCGAGGATTCGCTTGAGGTGCTGCACGTCTGTTGGAACAGCAACGACTTGCTCGCTGCCGTCGATCAACGCTGGCGTGAGGATCTCGCGGGGCAGGCGTTGGCCCGGCGAACGCGCGAGCTGATCCTCGGATAACTTTCGCTTCACGAGGAACACGATGCACGGTTCGTTGTGTAGATGTTCGACGCCGGCTGAGTCGTTGCGCCGCCTCAATCCGGCCGTGACCGAGACGACTTGCTTGAAGCCGCGGGCGTACTCGATCTGGCGGCAGAGCGCCAGACAGCTCGCCAAATCCAACTGACGAGCCGCACCTAGCTGAGACCATCGCACTCGGGCTTCGAGAATGAGTGATTCATCCAAAGCGACAGACCGCTCTTCCCAGTCTCTCGATCGTTCAGAGGGCCGCTTGTCGACCCTTGGCGCTCTCGTCATTGCACGCAACCGTTGTCGGAGACGACGGAGAGCCGCTGTGGCGAAGCGCGAAGGCCATCTGCCACATCGGATGACAGGTTGTGCCCATCTACCAAGAGTCCAAGCAGCTTCTTCCGGGCGTCGGCCACGCTGAGGTGTTGCGCGTGATCGCCCAGCTGGCAGGCCATAACGACGCGTGATCCCGCTGAATCCGACGTCCAGCTTCGAATGGTCAGTTTGGCTTTCCCGGTCCCGCTGCCGATGGTGAGAGAAGCGCCTGCCTTGCGAGCGCTGCTCAGCGCCGCGGACAATCCCAGGGATCTTCCAGAGTCAGACTCATTGGCGGCTGGGGTGTCGGATGTAGTGCCTGCTGCGGCGTTGACCTTGACAGTGATGGAGGCCGAGTTGCGTGCAGCCGAGGAATCCTCGACGACAAGCGTGAGTTCATGTGGTCCTTTCGTCGTCTTAGGCACCTTGACGTCGAACGTACCGCCACCAGCTGGTGGTGCGACGACGGTGATGCCGAACGTCGGCTGGCTCGTGAATCGGGCGGTGTAGTTGGTCGTACCGCCGGAAGCTGTGAAGCTGTCGCTCTGATCGTCGTCCTTGTTCGCTGTGAATGTCAGCGACGCTTTCGACACCCTGAAGGTGTTCAGCTTGGCTGCATCCGGAACGCATTTGTCGAAGTCATTCGCATCGACCGTTGCAACTTGACGCGTAGATCGCTGTCCGATGGATTCGGCCAGGTATGACACTTTCGCCTGCGACTGCGCCATATTGACCAGAGCTTTACGGATGGTGTTTGCAATGCTGGCCATCGCGGCGCGGCGCGCCGCCGCCTTGGCGGCTTCAGCTGCCGCCGAAGGTGTCACACCAGAGTCGGCTTCGTTCACAGGAACAGAGGACGCGGCACTGGCGGGAGCGGACGGTGGTGTGACTGACTTGATGATTCCTCCTGAAACCCCCAGCAGTCCATTCAGAGAGTCGAGCACAGCCTTGGGCTCAGCAATCCCTTTGGATGCCATCTCATTGACGGCTTGATGGATGGCATGCAGGGTGTCGATGAGCTTCCCGGCGATGACCGGATCACGCTCAAGAAGAGCTTCCGCATCTTTGCTGACGTCGTTGGCACGGGCCAAAACAGTCTTGGCGGCCGTGATGCGTTCCAGCGCAGCGGACTTGAACGCTTCGTCGAGATCCGCCGAGGAAAGCACCAGTGCTTCGACGTCTGCAACGAGACCAGCCAGAGTGGGAAGCTCGGCACGTAGCAGCGCGAGCTCGGCTGCTTGTTCTTTCGCCACGTCTGGGGTGACGCGTAGCGCGCGACCAATCTTGGCAGCGCAATTCACGCGCCCAATGCCAATCTGGTAGGCGTCGAATACCGTTTGCTGTATGCCAGTCGTGGAGTAGAGAAACGTCGATGCGCCAAGGCCTGCAGTGATGGCCGGTACGTCACGGTGCGTCTTGCCTGCCACGGCGGCAAACGTGGCGACGCCCAAACCAAAAAGAAGATCGTTGGTTACCAGCTTCCGACCTAGGTGCTGTTCCGCTTTCACCTCGTACTGCAAACGTAGTGACTGCGCGTCGGAAAGAGCTGCGTCTACGTTGGCGGGGGGATCGTTCGCGGGCTTCCACTGAACGATCGGGTTGACGCTGCAGCCGACGAGCGCCGCTGTCGCAACGATCGAGGCCGTCAGACGATGCAGATTGAAGCCCATATTCCCTCCACTCTTGGCGCCGTCTGATGACGGCAGTCGTTGAGTGCGGAATTATGGGAATCGGGTTCCTCCACTTGTATCATCAGAATTGATGGCATTCGCTCCAAAGCAGGGTTAGCGAGCAGGCGCTTCAGTGACCGATTTGCCGCCCGCTTGCTAGTGGCCGCAAGACGCCTATGAAAAATCGCAGCTGCGCATCGCCGCCAAGCAGTCAGCCACTTCTTGCAGGTCGTCGACTTGGCCGCTGAGCATGTGCCTGAGCGCCGATTCGCCGCCGAAGAGTGGCGCCATGTTGGATTGGTGCACCCAAGCATCTGCTCGCTCATGGACCGGCAGCTGTAGCTGGGTCAATTTCCGCTTTGGGCGCACTTTGCTGACCCTCGGGCGCCAACTACCAAGGACAGCCCCAGCCTGAAGCTGCCTATCGGAGGCTTCAGCAATCGATGCAAAGGCCGTGGCGCGGGAGGTCTGGCTCCCCAACTCGGCCTCCGCGGAACGCTCCACGGTCCCCCTGCATTTACCATCCACCCATGAACCAATCGCAGCACGAATACCTCGTTGTGTCGCGTGGGCTGTGGGACGAAAAAGCGTCTCACGAGGATGTCCAGCGCGCCATCGATCAGTTCTACGTCTGGTACGAGGGCCATCTCGCGGCGGGGCGGATGATGCCCGGCAGCCGGTTGGCGCCCGAAGGCAAGCTCGTTGCCCATGGGCTGGTCACCGACGGTCCCTTCGCGGAGACCAAGGAGATCGTCGGCGGCTACTGGTTCATCGTCGCCACGAGCCTGGAGGAAGCGGCCGAACTCGCCGCGCAGAACCCCTGCCTGGCCTTCGGTCTGACGCTGGAGATCCGCCCCCTCGACGCCGAGCGGGCGCGGGCGACGGACATCACCAACGAAACGCCGCCGCCGTGGCGTCAGCGTTGAGGCCTGGCGCCGCGCCGTCGCGCAGAACAGATGTTCGTCCTCCAACCCATCGGCCATGTGCGCTCACCGCTGACGAGCCGGGAGCAGGCGCCCAAGCAAGGCGATGAAGGCGCCCCCACGGCGTGGCTGGAGTTCCTGCCCGCTTTCGAGGCGGGCCTGCGCGACCTGCAGGTCGGTGACGACATCCTGCTGCTGACCTGGCTGGACCGCGGCCAGCGCGAGACCTTGAGCGTGCATCCACGCGACGACCTGAACGCCCCGCTGCGCGGCGTGTTCAGCACCCGCTCGCAGGACCGGCCCAACCCGGTGGGGCTGCACCGCGTCACGCTGGTCGAGAAAGACGGCCCGCTTCGCTACCAGGCACTCCATCTCGAAGCGTTCGACGGCACGCCGATCATCGATGTCAAGCCGGTGCTGGATCGGCTGCGGGAGCGCTAGCGCAGATACCGGTTCGGCAGATTGCCCAGCCGCGGCGCGGGCCGCCCCAGGGCCGCGAGCAGTTCGACGATGTTGGCGTAGGTATCGGCCTCGGTGCGCTGCATCTGCGGCAGCAGGCCGAGTTGGGCGTAGGACAGCGGCGTCACGTCGTAGCAGACCGTCTCCCAGTCGAAGCCGCGGCCCCAGGTGATGCCTCGCACTCGCACATCAGCCCGCGCGCCAGCCGTCAGCAGCAGGCGCATGACGGGCGCCGAACGGTTGGCATTCGAGTTCACGGCGTGGAAGAGCGGCGTCTGGCCGTTCAGCCCGTCGGCGTCGACATCGGCCGCGGCGTTCGGGTCTGCGCCCAGTGCCAACAGCCGCTCGGCGACGGCCGCGTGGCCGTACTCCGCCGCCACGTGCAGCAGCGTGGCGCCGTCAAGCGGCGTGAAGGTGCAGGGCATCTGCGTGCGGTGCCGCAGCAACGCTGGATTGGTCGCCGCGGCGGTGGCCAGCGCGTCGGCGTCGTTGAGCAGCACGGGCGTCAGGTGCGGGTCGTCCAGCACGGCGCCACGTTCCAGCAGCAACCGAAGGCAGGTGGCAAACCGGTCCGAACGAAAGTACATCTCGATCAGATGGTTGACCACCGTCTTGCCGCCGATGCTTGAACTCGCATCGAAGCCGGCATCGAGGACGGCCCGGATGTCTTCAACGTCGTGCGTTTCAAAGGCGGTGAGCAGACGCTCGGAGATGCCGGTCATGACTTGCTTTCGGTAAGCAACCGGCGCGCCTTCATGGCGCGGCCTGGGGACTGGGTGTTGGGAAGCGATGCTACGACCGTAGGCCTGCCGGTCCCGCCTTCCTTTGCCAGGGCGAGGTCGCCATACTCCGGCCGGTGCAGGAACTTGAACAAATCCTGATCATCTTCATCGCCGCCGTGGCACTGGCTGCCGCCGCGCGGCGTGCGGGCGCGCCCTACCCGGTGTTCCTGGCCATTGGCGGCGCGCTGCTGGCCCTGGTGCCGGGTGCACCCAGCCCCAGCCTGCCGCCCGAACTGGTGCTGGCCCTGTTCGTCGCGCCGGTTCTCGTTGACGCTGGTTACGACGCGTCATTGCGGGACCTCAGAGACAACTGGGCGCCTCTGGTCAGCCTCGTGATCTTCGCGGTGGGCCTGACGACGGCCGCAGTGGCCATGGTGGCTCACGCCCTCGTGCCGGGCCTGCCATGGGCCGCGGCCGTGGCGCTGGGCGCCATCGTCGCGCCGCCCGATGCGGTGGCGGCCACTGCGGTGCTGCGGCCGCTGCGCCCGCCGCAGCGCATCCTGGGCATCCTCGAAGGCGAGAGCCTGCTCAACGACGCCAGCGCCCTGCTGATCTACCGCCTGGCCGTCGGTGCAGTGGCGGCCGGCGGCTTCTCGGTGCAGGCGGTGGCGCCGACCTTCCTGCTGGCCGTGCTGGGCAGCCTGATCGCGGGGCCTGCGCTGGGCTGGCTGGTGCAGCGCATGTTCGAGCATGTGCAGCACATTCCCACGGCCATCATCCTGCAGTTCATTGGCACCATCAGCGTGTGGCAGTTGGCGGAGCATGTCGGGCTGTCGGGCGTGCTGACCACGGTCTGCTTCGCCATGACGCTGGCGCGCATGGCACCGGCGCGCATCCCTGCCCGTGTTCGCATCCCCACCAACGCGGTCTGGGCCACGGTGGTGTTCGCGCTGAACATTTTTGCGTTCATCTTCATCGGGTTGCAGATCCGCCCCATCCTGATGGCGCTGGAGCCGTCGGCGCGAACGCAATACCTGCTGGTGGCCGCCGCCGTGCTGGTTACCGTCATCGTCGTGCGCGTCGCCTGGCACATGTCCTTCAACGCCGCGATCCGCTGGCGTGACCACCGCCACGGCTTCAATCCGCCGCGGCCCATGCTGAGGCCCAGCGTGGGCAGCGGGCTGGTGATCTCCTGGGCGGGCATGCGCGGCATCGTCACGCTGGCAGCGGCGCTGGCGCTGCCCGAAGGCTTTCCGGCCCGCAACCTGATCGTGCTGACGGCCTTTCTCGTGGTGCTGGGCACGCTGCTGATCCAGGGGCTGACACTGAAGCCTTTGCTGCGCGCGCTCAATCTGAAGGACGGCGACCCGGTGGCGCACGAAGAGCATGCCGCGCGCCAGCGCATGCTGGAGGCAGCCTTTGAGCAACTTCCCGCAGACGGCTCCCCCGCCGTGAGCCTGGTGCGCAAGAACCTGAAGATGCACCTGGGCCGGCCGCTGCATGAAAGCGGCAGCCCATTCGCTTCATTCGGTGCCGAGTACGACAACAGCTACCGCGCCGCGCTGCAGGCGGCCCGGCAGGTGCTGCTGGCCATGCGCGACGCCGGCGACATCGGCGACGACGCCTTCCACACGCTGGAGAACGATCTCGACTGGCTGGAGGTGTCGGACCCGCTGCGGGCGGCGAATGCCGATGCGACGGAGTAGATGCGACGAAGTAGGGGTGATCGATTGAGGATGCCGTCTTCAACGAACCTGGACTCGACCCGGCACCGCGGCGTAGGATGATTTTTGCCTTGCCGGCCGAGCCACGGCGACAAGTTCATTGTGTTTGGCTTTGACGGAGAGTCATATGGGCTATCACTTGGAAGGTCGTCTGCTGGAGGTTTGCAACTGCAACGTGCTGTGTCCCTGCTGGATCGGCGAGGATCCAGACAACGGCACCTGCGACACCATCGTCGCCTGGCGCATCGACAAGGGCGTGATCGACGGCGTGGACGTCGGCGGCAACACCATCGCGGCCGTGGCCCATGTCCCCGGCAACATCCTCAAAGGCAACTGGACCGCCGCAATCTTTGTCGACGACAAGGCCTCGGCGGCGCAGGAGGCGGCCCTGCTCAAGGTCTACACGGGCCAGGCCGGCGGGCCGGTCGCCGATCTCGCTGCCCTCATTGGCACGGTGGTGTCGGTCGAGCGGGCCCCCATCAAGTTCACCGTGGAAGACGGTAAGGGCATCCTCGAGATCGGCACGAATTACTACGCCGAACTCGAGCCCTATCGCGGTGCGATGGGTGGGCTGACGACCTTGTCAGACACCGTGTTCTCGACGGTGCCGGGTGCGCCGGTGTTCGTCGGCAAGGCGCCTACCTATCGCTCCAAGAACCCGGCGCTGGGCATCGATCTCGATCTCAAGAACCACAACGCGCTGCAGAGCACCTTCGTCTTCGACGCATGAGCGCCGCGCCGGGCCGTCCCAAGCAAGCTCACTCCCGCTTGGCGGGAGTGAGCCCGGACATGGGATGCCCTGTGGGCATCCCATGCCTGGCGAACGCCTGGCCGCGCTGTCGGCCAGGCAAGGCCGCAGGCCGAAGGGTGCACCATTGAGCGCCGCTGGCGGCGCCGTAGCGGCGGATCCGCCAGCCGGCGATTCCCGTCATCGCCGCGTGTTCCTCGTCGTGCTGAGTGCGCTGGCCGGCCTCGCCTGGCTGGCGCTGTGGGCCTGGGCGGGCAGCCCTTATGGGCGCTACCTCGAACACGGCGACTGGACGGCCTCCGGCCCGGCCGCCTTCGTCTGCCGGGCGATCCCCGGCGGCGACGTCATCGTGCCCGCGCTGCTCTACAGCGCCGCGTGGATCCTGATGACCACGGCCATGATGCTGCCGACCACCCTGCCCCTGTTCAATGCCTTCGACCGGTTGACGGCGCGGCGGGCGGACCACCGCCGGCTGCTCCTGCTGCTGGGCCTGGGCTATATGGCGGTGTGGGGCGGCTTCGGGCTCGTGGCCCATGTGCTGCACGCGGGGCTGCTGGCGCTCGTCAACGGCGTGCCCCTGCTGGCCTGGCATGGCTGGCTGATCGGCACGGCCATCATCGCCTTGGCCGGGGTCTTCCAGTTCAGCAGCCTCAAGCACCGCTGCCTGGAGAAGTGCCGCACCCCCTTGAGCTTCGTCATGCAGCATTGGCGCGGCCACGCCGAGGCGCGGCACGCGTTCATGCTGGGCGCCCACCACGGCCTGTTCTGTGTCGGCTGCTGCTGGGCATTGATGCTGCTGATGTTTGCGCTCGGCACCGGCAGCCTCGGCTGGATGCTGTTGCTGGCCGCGGTCATGGCCGTTGAGAAGAATGTCCGTTGGGGCCACCGGCTGAGCACGCCGCTGGGCGTCGCGCTGCTGGGCTGGGCCGCGGTCCTGGTGGGGGTCCATGTCTGAGTCGCGCGCCGGCCTGCCCCTGCTGAAGACCTTGGCCCTGACCACGACGGCGATGCTGGCCTTCGCGGCGAATTCGCTGCTTTGCCGGCTCGCCCTGCGGCAGGATCTCATCGATGCGGCCAGCTTCGGCAGCATCAGGCTGGCCGCCGGGGCGGTCACGCTCGCGGCCATCGTGCGGCTCAGGCCCGGCCAGGCCGCCGCCACGCATTCCGACTGGCTCGCCGCGGCCATGCTGTTCGCCTACGTCGCCTTCTTCTCCTTCGCCTACCTCAGCCTGTCAGCGGGCACGGGCGCCCTGATCCTGTTCGGCGCGGTCCAGGTGACGATGTTCAGCGCCGGGCTGCGCTCGGGCGAGAGGTTCCGGCCCCTGGCCTGGTTCGGCCTCGCTCTGGCCGTGGCGGGGCTGGTCTATCTGGTGTCACCCGGCGTGGCGGCGCCACCGGTCCTCGGCGCGGCCATGATGGCGGCAGCGGGCCTGGCCTGGGGCCTGTACTCGCTGCGCGGCCGCGGCGTGAGCGACCCGTTGGCGGCAACAGCGGGCAACTTCCTGCGCGCCACGCCACTCGCTCTGCTGGTGAGCCTGCTGTTCGCAGCCCAGGCGCGCGCCAGCACCACCGGTATCGCCCTGGCCGTCGCCTCGGGCGCCGTCACGTCCGGCATCGGCTATGTCATCTGGTACGCCGCGCTGCGCGGGCTGTCCGCGCTGCGGGCCGCGACCGTGCAGCTGTCGGTGCCGCTGATTGCCGCATTCGGCGGCGTGGCGCTGCTGTCGGAGGCCGTCACCCCGCGCCTGCTGCTGGCCTCGGCGGCCATCCTCGGCGGCATTGCGCTGGTGCTGGCCAGCAAGTCGCGGCGCTGATCACGGGCAGCGCAGGAAGACGCCCTGCACGGTGCATGAACCGCGCGGTCCGACAAGGGTGGGGCCGACCCGCGTCAGCGTCGAGCCATCGCTGGCCAGGCAGGTGGCGGCATTGCACTGGGTCACGGTGACCGGCGCTTGCGGACGCGGCAAGGCCACGGGCGGCACGGTTGGCATGGGCACCCGGGGCGCCACCACGCCAGGCCGTGCGGGCGCGGTCGGCACCACCCAGCTGTGCTGCGAGGGCGGCGGCGAGGTGGTGAGCCCGCCAAGGCAGGCATCCGCCACGCGCTTGCGCAGCGGCTGCAGACGCACGGCCACCGAGTGCTGGCGCTGCTGATCGGACAAGCTGGTCGATGAAGCGGCAGCGGCCGCCGCGATGGCCTCCTCCGCTTCGTCCAGCGCATTCAGCGCGATGCGGCAGGCCGCTGATCTGGGCAGCTCCTCGGCCTGAGCAGCGCCGACCATCCCGCAAAAGGTGGCGGCGAGCAGAAGGACGGCGAAGCGTGCAGTCATGGCCTGGCAATCTTGCGCCATTCTTCGCAGGGGCGCTGTAGGCCAGTACCGGCGGCTCAGGTCCGACGCAGCCGCGGCCAGGCCAGCAGTGCTACCAGCCCCAGCCCGCCCGCCAGCGCATAGCCGGCCACGCTGGCTGCGTTGGCCGCGCCGTCCACACCCAACAGGTCCAGCGCCGCCACGCCGGTCTTTTGCAGGTTGAGGTAGAGCGCGAACAGAAACAACGCGAGGAAGGTGCGCGAGCCCTGGGTCAGCCGGCCCAGCAGCGTGGCGGCTGCGCTCAAGAAGAGCAGGCCGGCCACGCAGGCCAAGGCTTGCACCGTTGAGATCCGCAGCAAGGCCGGCAAGGCCAGCAGCAGCCCCAGCCCCAAGGCCGCCAGCACCTGGCGCCAGCCGCGCTCCCATGCGCCGCCGGGTACTGCGCTGGCCAGAGCCCATGTGCCGCTCTGCAGATCACGCGAACTCACGTCCGCCACCGCCATGCCCCAGGCGCACAACGTTGCGGCCAGCAGCGCGGGAACGAGGTCCGTCGACACCACCGCGCAGGCCACCGTGCCGGCCCCCATCGCCAGGGCCAACAGCGGCTGGCTGAGCAACACCAGGCTCACGTCCGCCAGCCAGCGGCCGGGCAGGCCTGGCAGGCGGGCGCTGGCGCGCAGCAACAGGCCAAGGGCGGCGGTGAAAGGCCGCAGCAGCGGGCGCAGCAGCCATTGCAGCAACTGCACGATGCGCCAGCGACCGGCGGGGTTGCGCAGCTTCACGCGGTCTGGTGCATAGCGATGGAAGAACATCACGGCGGGCAGCAGCGGCAGCAGGGCCAGCGCCATCGAGCCCAGGCGCAAAGCGATCAACTCAGCGCTCCACAGGCCAGCGGGCATGTGCAGGCGGGGCAGCGTCGCGTCGAAGGGGCTGCCACCGACGCTGATGTGGGTCACGTCCATCAACTGGCTCACGCCGACCAGCAACGGCGACATGCCATTGATGTCGAACACCTGCCAGCCGGTCAGCCGCACGGCGCCCTGCCCCAGCGTGGCCGGGATGAAGGCGAACTGCACCATCCAGAAGACCCAGTAGAGCGCGTCGCCACGCTTGCCCATCAGCGGCGCCCAGGCGTCGGCCAGCACGGCCAGGCTGGCGCACAGCATCAGGCCGGGCGCCAGCCCGAACACCAGCATCTGCAGATAGGGCAAGGGCTGCAACGGGCCTTCGCCGCGCACGAGTTGCAACACCCAGACCGTCAGCATCACGACGGTGCCCAGCGAGAGCAGGAAGCCGAAGGCGCCCAGCCAGCGCGCGCCCAGCAGCTGCGCGTTGCTGACGGGTGTGGCGGCCAGCACGGCAGCCGTGCCGCAGCGCACGTCTTCCTGCGTGCGGCCACGCGCCAGGTAGAAGCCAGCCAGGCCGAACAGCAGCGACGCGATCAGGTTGCTCGCAAAGGCGAGTGCCTGGCTCTCGTAGGCGATGCGCTGCTTGTTCACGACCATCATGGCCATGCCACTTTTCGGGTCCAGCACCATCAACCAGCTCACGGCCACCACGGCCAGCAGGATGACGAGGCTGCTGAGCCGGCGGCTGCGCAAGCGCCATTCGTTCAGCACCAGGGTCTTGTAGAGACTGGTGTTCATGCGGCCTCCCGCGCATCGGCATAACGCTGGACCATCAGCGCCTCTTCCAGGCTGGCGTTCGCCGGCTCGGCCTCGGCAAAGGGGCGCGACGGATGCGCCATGCGCACCTGAATGCGGCTGCCCTGAGGCTGGGCCTGCAGCACCTGCACATGGCCCTTCAGCGCTTCGTAATCGGCTGGCGCGAGCTGGGCCATCCAGACCTTGCCCACGGCGCGAGCGATCACGGCTTCAGGGGTTTCGAAGGCGACAAGGCGGCCCTGACGCATGACGGCCAGGTGCGAGGCCATGTTCTCGACGTCCGACACGATGTGGGTCGACACGATGACCAGGCGCTTGCGCCCGAGGTCGCCCAGCAGGTGACGAAAGCGCAGGCGCTCCTCGGGGTCGAGACCAGCCGTGGGTTCGTCGACGATGAGCACGTCGGGGTCGTTCAGCAGGGCCTGCGCGATGCCCAGGCGCTGGCGCATGCCGCCCGAGAAGCCGATGGCCGGGCGGTGGGCCTGCTCGTGCAGGTTCACCAGCTCCAGCAGGTCGTTCAGCCGCTGCCGGTCGCGCACGCCCTTCAGCGCCGCGAAGTACTGCAGGAACTCGAGTGCCGTCAGATGCGGGTAGACGCCGAAGTCCTGCGGCAGATAGCCCAGGCGCCGGCGCATCAGTTCGGGCTTGGCGACGATGTCCTCACCGTCCAGCAGGATGCGCCCGCTGGTGGGCCGCGTGAGCGTGGCCAGCATCTGCATCAGCGTGCTCTTGCCCGCGCCGTTGTGGCCGATCAGGCCGACGACACCGGGCTTCAATTCCAGTGACACGCCGTCGACGGCATTGAGTTTTCCGAAGCTCTTGGAGACGTTCTGGATCTGCAGCATGGCCACTCCTCATCTTGTGAATGAGCGCAGCCTAGGGATCCAGAGGCCAGCCTCCAACGCGCTTGCGACAGACCGCTCACCGCGCGGTTCAGGCCGGCGAAAGCGCGGCCTGGGCCGGCGTCAATCGACGACGCCAAACAGCGGCCCGAGCTCGCTCCAATGGTCGTTGCGTCCGAGCCTGGGCGCGTAGAGGCTGGACACGGCGCCGTCAAGATACAGCGCCTCCCTGCAGTGCAAATCGTCGCGAAAGAAGCTGGCGAACTCGTGCAGCGTGACGGGCTGCTCGGTGATGACGAACAGGGCTTGTGAACCCAGCACACAGACGCCGTTGCGGATATAGCGCGACGCCGAATTGGCGCTGAAGGCCGGATGGATCTGGCCGTCCTTGAGCAGCAGCGGCCCGGACTGGGTGGCGAACAGGACACCCTCGCGCAGCGCCGGGTAGTCCACCGCGTCGACGACCTGAGCTCCGTGAGCCGTCAGCAGGAAAACACCGTTGGGCTTCAGAAAGAAGTTGCCTTCTCCACTCAATAGATTGAGCGGCGCGAGCTCGCGCCCGTCGATGACCAGCAGCCCGACGGGGCTCGCGTCCGCGTGGTACATGCCGGCGTTCATGCCGAAAGCCAGCGTCTTGCCCTGTCCTCTCAACCAGGCCGACAACTTGTCCAGCCGACGCAGCGGCCGGCCCCGGTCATCCTGCCAGAACAGACGCAGCTTCTGCGTGGCGAGGTCCACGCGCACGACAGTGAAGCGGCCATCGCCTTCAGCGCGGGCAGCCAGGCTGGCCACCACCAGCGCAGACCCCAGCACCAACGCCAGCAGCAGCCGCTTCATCGGCCACGCCCCCGCAGCGGCTTGAGCAGGCCCCGCAAGTCGTTGTGATCCATCTCGTACATCAAGGCCAGCAGCCGTCCGATCTCGCCCTTAGGAAAGCCTTCGCGCGCAAACCAGCCCAGGTAGTTGCCGGACAAGTCCGCGATCAGCGTGCCCTTGTGTTTGCCGAAGGGCATCTCGGTCGTGACGAGCTTCAGCAGGTCTTCCGGATTCATGTCTTGAGCCGGTAGCCCACGCCCGCCTCGGTCACCAGCCACTGCGGCCGGTTGGGATCGGCCTCGAGCTTCTTGCGCAGATTGGCCATGTGCACGCGCACGTAATGCACGTCCTCGGCATGGCCCGGGCCCCAGACCGCCTTGAGCAGGTGCTGGTGGGTCAACACGCGTCCCGGAGCGTTGGCAAGCTCCTGCAGCAGCCGGTATTCGATGGGCGTCAGGTGCAGCTCTTCGCCGGCTTTGGTGACCGTGCGTAACGCGCGGTCCATGGCGACGTCACCAAAGCGCAGCACCGGGTCGGCGTCGTTGCCGCCGCCGCCGTGCCTGCGCAGTTGCACGCGCACGCGGGCCAGCAGTTCGGCCACGCCAAAGGGCTTGACGAGGTAGTCGTCGGCGCCGGCGTCCAGGGCCTGCACCTTGCGGTCCTCGCCCTCACGGGCCGACAGCACCAGGACGGGCGCCTGCGACCAGCCGCGGAACTCGCGGATGAAGTCCAGGCCATCGCCATCGGGCAGGCCCAGGTCCAGCACAACCAGCTCGGGACGGCGCGTGGCCGAGTCGATCAACCCGCGTTGCAACGTCGCCGCCTCGAAGACCTCCAGGCCTTCGCTCTCCAGCGCCATGCGCACGAAGCGCCGGATCTCCGGTTCGTCCTCGATCATCAACACGCGTGCAGCGCTCACTCTGGTTTCTCCGCCGGCGGCTGGCCGAGCGGCAGTTCCACTCGCACACAGGCACCGCCGGTCGCGACATTGTGGGCGCTGATACGGCCGTCATGCGCCTCCACGATGGCCTTGCAGATGGCCAGGCCCAGGCCGACACCGGGCGTGGCGCTCTCGCGGTCGCCGCGCTCGAACTTGTCGAAGAGCTTGTCCTCGAGGCCCGCGGGAAACCCAGGGCCGGCGTCGCTGACGTCGATCTCGACATGCCGCCCCGCCGTGCGCGCCCGGATGCGGATGGCGCCGGCCGCGTACTTGGCCGCGTTCTCCAGCAGGTTGACGAGCACGCGCTCGATCAGCACGGCGTCCAGCTCGACCAGGGGCAGGTCCGCCGGCAGATCCACGACAACCTCGCGGTCGATCAAGGCTTCTTCCAGGCTCGCCAGTGCGCTGCCGACGACCTCTTGCAGCGGCAGCCAATGCCGGTTCAGCTGCACCGTGCCGGATTGAAGCCGCGCCATGTCGAGCAGGTTGCCGACCAGCGCAGTCATGCGCAGCGCCGAGCGACGCATCGCGTCGGCCACCTCGGCCTGAGGCGTGTTCAGCGGCGTGAGCTTGAGCGCATCCGCCAGCCCCACCAGCGCGGCCAGCGGCGTGCGCAGATCGTGGGACACGGCCGTCAGCAGCGAATTTCGCAGCCGCTCGGACTCGATCTGCAACGTGCTCTGCTGGGCCACCTCGATGTAGTGGATGCGCTCCAGCGAAATGGCCAGCAGCGCTGCACAGGTGTCCAGCAGCTCGCGCTCCTCGGGCGACCAGCGGCGGCCCTGCCCTTGGACGGCCAGCACGCCACGCAGCCGCATCGGCGCGGTCAGCGGCAGCATCAGGCAGGGGCTGGCCGGCAGCGTGTCGGTGCCCTGCCCTGCCGGCTGGCCATGGTCGAAGGCCCATTGGGCGACACCCAGGTCCGGCTGCACGCCTGCGCCCGGCAGCGCCACCAGCATCTCGCGGCCGGGCGTGGCCCCTGGCGGCGGCGCCAGCACGGCCGAGGCGGCGCCGAACTCGGCGCGCAGGAAGCGCGTCGCGATCTCGGCAACCTGTTCCACCACCAGCGCGGCACCGAGGTCGCGCGACATCGTGTACAGGCCGCGCACGCGCCGCTCACGCTCCTGGGCCGCGCGGGCCTGGGCCTGCAGCCCGGCCGCGAGCTGGCCGATGACGAGGCCGACGAGCAGCAGCACGGCGAAGGTGACGAGATATTGCGCATCGCCGACGGCAAACGACCCTCTCGGCTCGACGAAGGCGAAGTCGAAGGCAGCCACGCCGAGCAGCGCCGCCAGCGCCGCCGGCCCGCGGCCAAAGCGCAGCGCAACGCCAACAACGTTGAGCAGATAGAGCATGGCGATATTGGTCGGCGCCATGAAACCCAGCAACACGTGGGCCAGGGCCGTCGTCAGCGCGACGCCCGCCAGCGCCGCCGCATGGCCGCGCCAGGCCTGCAGAGGAATCAGGGCACCACGCGTCGCCGCCGCGGGCTGCTCGCGCGCACCGGTGGGCAGCGCCACCTGCAACACGTCCATCTCGTCGGCCAGGCGGCTCAACGCCTCGGCCAGGGACGGCCGGCCAGGCCAGCGCCAGGCCTGCTCGCGCCGGCCCACCACGAGGCGGGCCAGGTTGTGCTCGCGCGCATAGCCCACCAGGGCCGCGGCGACCTCGGGCGCCGACAGTTCGGCGGTGCGGGCACCGAGCGACTGCGCCAGCTCCAGCGTGCGCTGCACGCGCTGGCGGGCGGCGTCGCTCAGGCCCTGGGCCGTCTGCACGTGCACGGCATGCCAGTCCAGCCCGAGCTGCTGCGCCAGCCGGGCGGCGCTGCGCACGACCTTTTCGCTCGCCGCCGCCGGGCCGATGCAGGCCAGCAGCGACTCGCGGTTGGGCCACACCGTCCCGGCGCTGTGCTCGCGCCGGTAGGCCTGCATCTGGTCATCCACGCGGTCCGCCGTGCGGCGCAGGGCCAGCTCGCGCAGGGCCAGCAAATTGCCCTTGCGGAAGAAATTTTTGGCGGCGCGCTCGGCCTGGTTCGGCAAATAGACCTTGCCTTCCTTGAGCCGCTGCAGCAGCTCGTCGGGCGGCAGGTCGACGACGACCACCTCGTCGGCCGCATCGAAGACCTTGTCGGGCAGGGTTTCCCAGACACGGATGCCGGTGATGCCGCCAACGACGTCGTTCAGGCTCTCCAGGTGCTGCACGTTCAGCGTCGTCCAGACCTCGATGCCGGCCTCGCACAGCTCCTGCGCGTCCTGCCAGCGCTTGGCGTGGCGCGAGCCCGGCGCGTTGCTGTGGGCCAGCTCATCCAGCAGGAGCACGCCGCCCGCTTGCTCGCGGCCCCAGGCCAGCGCGGCATCGAGGTCGAACTCGCGCAGAGTCTGGCCGCGGTGGACGATGTCCTTCAGCGCCAGGCGCGGCAGATCGCGCGCGATGGCCTCGGTGTCGGCGCGGCCGTGGGTCTCGACGACGCCGATGCGCACCACCCGGCCTTGGGCGCGAGCCGCATGCGCGGCGGCCAGCATGGCGAAGGTTTTTCCAACACCCGCGTTGGCGCCGAAGAAGATCTTCAGCCGGCCGCGCTGGGCGGCGGCTTCGTCGCGCTGCAACTGGGCCAGCAGCGCGTCGGGGTCGGGGCGGGTGTCGGTCACAACCATCCGAGGCGCTTGAAGCGCCAGTACAGCGCCCCGCTGACGAGGACGATCACGCCCAGCGCCATCGGGTAGCCCAACGTCCATTTCAGCTCGGGCATGTGCTCGAAGTTCATCCCCCAGATGCCCGCCAGGGCCGTGGACGCCGCAAAGATGGCGGCCCAGGCGGCCAGGCGTTTGGTGACGAGGGACTCGTCCAGCGTGACCAGGGTGAGGTTGACCTGGGTCGCCGCGATGATGGTTTCGCGCGCGGCGTCGATGCTGGCCTGGATGCGCAGCAGGTGGTCGTAGACGTCGCGGAAGTAGTCCTGCAGGGCCTTGCAGACGACGGGCACGCGGCCACCGTGCAGCTTGGCCGTCACCTCCAGCAGCGGCGTGACGGCATGGCGCAGCGTGGCCAGGCGCTGCTTCAGCGCGAACAGGCGCTGCACGACGGACTGGCGATCCTGATGGGGCTGGAACATGGTCGCTTCCAGTTGCTCCAATTCGGCCTCGATGGCGTCGATGAGCGGGAAGTAGCGGTCCACGACGGCGTCCATCAGTGCGTAGAAGACGAAACCTGGCCCCTGGCGCAGCAGATGCGGCTCGCGCTCCGCACGCCCGCGCACGCCCAGGAAACCCTGGCTGCTGCGGTGGCGTACCGAGACGATGAAGCGCGCGCCGACGAAGACGTGCACCTCGCCCACCTCCAAGCCGTCGGTGCTGGTCTCCAGCAGATGCATCGCGGCGAACAGCATGTCGCCGTACTCTTCCACTTTGGGCCGCTGATGGCCCTTGCGGGCATCCTCGACGGCCAATGGCGGCAAGTCCAGCTCGTGCTGCAGCAGGTTGAGCTCCTCATCGCTCGGGTCGCGCAGCGCGATCCAGACAAAGCCGCTCGTTCTCTCCAGCGCCTCGGACACCCCCTCCAGGCTGGGCTCGGCCACGATGCGGCCATCCTCGTACACGGCGCTGTTGATCAGCATGGCGGTCTGCCTGGAGTCATCTTGCGGTGATCGTCGCACGCTCCAGCGCGAGGTTCAGGGCCAGCACGTTGACGCGCGGCTCGCCGAGGAAGCCGAGCCGGCGGCCCTCGGTGTGCTGCTCGACCAGCGCCCTCACCTGCTCCCGTGGCAGCCCACGTGCCCGGGCGACGCGGGGGAGCTGGTAGTCGGCGGCGGCCCGGCTGATGTGGGGGTCCAGGCCGCTGGCGGAGGCGGTGACGAGGTCGACCGGCACCGGCGCCAGGTTGCCCGGGTCGGCCGCGCGCAAGGCGTCGATGCGCGCCTTGACCGCATCGACCATGGCCGGCGCCGTCGGCGCGAGATTGGAGCCGCCGGAGTTGGCCGCGTTGTAGGGCGAGGGCGCGGTGGCCGAGGGGCGGCTCCAGAAATGCCCGGGGTCGGTGAAGGCCTGGCCGATCAGCTCGGAGCCGATCGGCCTGCCGTCCTGGATGAAGAGGCTGCCATTGGCCGCATGGGGAAAGAGCGCCTGCGCCAGGCCGGTGACGGCCAGCGGGTAGGCCAGGCCGGTGACGAGGCTGAGCAGCACGAACAGGGTCAATGCGGGGCGGAGTTGGGTGTTCATGATTCAAGCAAGGTGAAGGGCCACGAGCAGCAGATCGATGGCCTTGATGCCGATGAAGGGGACGATGACGCCGCCCAGGCCGTAGACGAGCAGGTTGCGACGCAGCAGCGCGGCGGCGCCGATGGCGCGGTAGCGCACGCCCTTCAGCGCCAGCGGGATCAGCACGACGATGATCAACGCGTTGAAGATGACCGCCGACAGGATGGCCGAGTTGGGACTGGCCAGGCGCATGACGTTCAGCGCGCCGAGCTGCGGATAGGTCGACACGAAGGCCGCCGGCAGCACGGCGAAGTATTTGGCCAGGTCGTTGGCGATGCTGAAGGTCGTCAGCGACCCACGCGTCATCAGCATCTGCTTGCCCGTCTCGACGATCTCGATGAGCTTGGTCGGGTTGCTGTCCAGGTCGACCATGTTGCCGGCCTCTTTCGCGGCCTGGGTGCCGCTGTTCATCGCGACGGCCACGTCGGCCTGGGCCAGCGCCGGGGCGTCATTGGTGCCGTCGCCGGTCATGGCCACCAGCCTGCCCTGGGCCTGGTGCTCGCGGATCAGCGCCAGCTTGGCCTCGGGCGTGGCCTCGGCGAGGAAGTCGTCCACGCCAGCCTCGGCGGCGATGGCTGCGGCCGTCAGCCGGTTGTCGCCGGTGACCATGACCGTCTTGATGCCCATGCGGCGCATCTGCGCAAAGCGCTCCTTGATGCCGGGCTTGACGATGTCCTTGAGTTCGACGACGCCGAGCACCCGCACGTCATCGACGACAACCAGCGGCGTGCTGCCCCGGCGGGCGGCCTCGTCGACGCTGGCCTGCACGCTGGCCGGCCAGCGGCCGCCCAGGGCTTCAACGTGAGCGCGCACCGCGCTGCCAGCACCCTTGCGGATCCGGCGGGCGCCAAGATCCACGCCGCTCATGCGCGTCTGCGCCGTGAAGGGCACGAACTCGCCCCGTTCCGTGGCCGTGGCCGTGGCCGCGCCGAACTTGCGGTCGGCAAGCGCCACGATGCTGCGGCCCTCGGGCGTCTCGTCGGCCAGCGACGCCAGGCGCGCCACCTCGGCGAGCTGAGCCTCGCTGGCGCCTTCTACCGGCCAGAACGCATCGGCCTGGCGGTTGCCCAACGTGATGGTGCCGGTCTTGTCCAGCAGCAACACGTCGACGTCGCCCGCGGCTTCAACAGCGCGGCCCGAGGTGGCGATGACATTGGCCTGCAGCATGCGGCTCATGCCGGCCACACCGACGGCCGACAGCAGGCCGGCGATGGTGGTCGGAATCAGGCAGACCAACAGCGCCACCAGCACGACGAGGCTGACCGGCTCGCCCGCGCCGGCCACCGCCACGCTGAACTGCGAGAACGGCAGCAGCGTGGTGCAGACACCCAGGAAGACCAGCGTCAGCGCGACCAGCAGGATGGTCAGCGCGATCTCGTTGGGCGTCTTCTTGCGCTTGGCGYTCTCGACCATSGMGATCATGCGGTCGACAAAGGTCTCGCCSGGGTTCACGGCCACGCGGGCCACGACCCAGTCGGACAGCACGCGGGTGCCGCCAGTCAGCGCCGAGAAGTCGCCGCCGCTCTCGCGGATGACGGGTGCGGACTCGCCGGTGATGGCGCTCTCGTCCACCGAGGCGACGCCGTCGATGACCTCGGCATCGGCCGGCACGACATCGCCGGCCTCGATCAGCACGACTTCGCCCTTGCGCAGCGTGCCGGCCTCGCGGGGGTGCCACTTGATCGTGTCACGTGGCGCACCGGGCTTCCAGTCGTCGGTCAACTTGGCCCAGGTTTCCTTTTTCAACCCGCGCAGCGACGCCGCTTGCGCCTTGCTGCGGCCCTCGGCCAGAGCCTCGGCGAAGTTGGCGAACAGCACGGTGAACCACAACCAGACCGTTACCGCGACAACGAAGCCGTTCGGTTGCGCGACGGACAGCGCCGTCGTCAACAGGCTGCCGAGATAGACCACGAACATCACCGGGTTGCGCAATTGCGTGCGCGGGTCCAGCTTGCGGAAGGCGTCGACCAGGGCGGCACGAGTCAGCGCCGGGTCGAGGAGGGAAAAACCAGCGCGAGTCTCAAGAGAGCGACGGGCCGCTCCCGAGCTCTCTTGCCCCCCTCGGGGGGCCTGGCGCACAGCGACAGGTTCGGGGGCACTCATGATTTGCTCCAGAGGATGAGGTGCTCGACGACGGGGCCCAGGGCCAGCGCCGGCACATAGTTCAGAAGACCGACCAGCAGCACGGCGCCGATCAGCAGCACGACGAAGAGGGGGCCATGCGTGGGCAGGGTGCCCTCGCCCGCCGCCAGCCGCTTCTTGCCCGCCAGCGAGCCGGCCATGGCCAGCACCGGCACGATGACGCCGAAGCGGCCTATCCACATCACCAGGGCCAGCAGCCCGTTGTAGAAGGGCGTGTTGGCCGACAGGCCGGCGAAGGCGCTGCCGTTGTTGTTGCCGGCGGACGAGAGCGCGTACAGCGCCTCGCTGAAGCCATGCGCGCCAGGCGCCGCGATGCCGGCCTTGCCGGGCTCCACGATCACGGCGACGGCCGTGCCGATGAGCACCGCCAATGGCGTCAGCAGGATGGCCAGCGAGACCATCTTCATCTCGTGCGCCTCGATCTTCTTGCCGAGGTATTCAGGCGTGCGGCCAATCATCAACCCGGCGACGAAGACGGCCAGGATGGCGAACACCAGCATGCCGTACAGACCCGCGCCGACGCCGCCGAAGACGACCTCGCCGAGCTGCATCAGTACCATGGGCACGGCCCCGCCCAGCGGCGTGAAGCTGTCGTGCATGGCGTTGACGGCGCCGCAGCTGGCGGCCGTCGTGATGACGGCGAACAGCGAAGAGGCGTCGATGCCGAAGCGCACTTCCTTGCCCTCCATGTTGCCGCCCGACTGCGTGGCCGTCTGGGCCGAGTCGACACCCAGCGCTGCGAGATGCGGGTTGCCGGCCTGCTCGGCCGACGTGGCGATGACGACGGCGACAACGAACATCGCCGTCATCGCCCCCAGCAGCGCCCAACCCTGGCGCATGTCGCCAACCTGGCGGCCCAGCACGAAGCACAGCGCCGCCGGGATCAGGAAGATGGACAGCATCTGCAGCGCATTGGTCGCCGCGGTCGGGTTCTCGAAGGGGTGGGCCGAGTTGGCGTTGAAGAAGCCACCGCCGTTGGTGCCCAGCATCTTGATGGCGAGCTGCGAAGCGACCGGACCGAGAGCAATGCGCTGGCTCTGGCCGTGCTTGTCTTCCATGACGGGCTGACCGTCGGCGCCCTTCAGCGGCTGGCCGGCTTCGTCGAGCTTGGGCTCCTGCCATGTCTGAGCCTCAATGGTCGTGACGTCCTGATAAGGCTTGAGCGTCTGCACGACGCCCATGCCGGCGAGAACGATGGCGAAGACGAAGGACAGCGGCAGCAGCACCCACAGCGCGGCGCGGGTCAGGTCGGCCCAGACGTTGCCGATGGCCTGGGCGCTGTGGCGCGCGAAGCCACGCACGAAGGCGATGACGACAGCGATGCCGGTAGCGGCCGACAGGAAGTTCTGCACCGTCAGCGCGAGCATCTGCGTCAGATAGCTCATCGTCGACTCACCGCCATAGCCCTGCCAGTTCGTGTTGGTCACGAAGCTGATGGCAGTGTTGAAGGCCGAGTCTGGCGACACCGCGGCCAGGCCCTGCGGGTTCAGCGGCAGCAGATGCTGCAGGCGCTGCAGCGCATAGACGGCAGCGATGCCGAGGGCATTGAAGACGAGCAGGCCGAGGGCATAGCGCAGCCAGCCTTGCTCGGCGTCGGCATCCACGCCGGCCAGCTTGAGCAGGCCGCGCTCGACGCGGCGCAGCCACCCGACGCGGCCTTCCATGGCCGCGTGAATCCAGCGTGCCAGTGGCCAGGCCAGCACGAGCAGCACGACAAGAAAGACGATGAGCTGGACCCAGGCCGAGGTACTCATGACAAGTCCTCCGGGAACAGCAGCGCCCAGAACAGATAGCCGACAAGCCCGACGACGAGGATGGCGGCGGCGAGTTCGAAGCCACTCATGACTTCCTCCTCGCCAATTTTTCGCAGCCCCAGGCCGCGAGCCCGGTCAACAGCGCGAGAGCCGCGCCCAGAACCAGAAACATGATGTCCATGACACCTCCATAACGATGGAAGTGATTCTGGAAATTGCGCCCTCAAAGCCTCGCCAAGATCGAGGCGGGGGGTATCAAGAAAGCATCAAGATTTGCTTATCGCGAGCTGAGTGATGTCGATGCCGCGCTCCCGCGCAATCGCCTCCAGCACAGGCAGCAGCGGGCCCAGCTTCTCGTCCAGCGCGTCGCGCACCGTGTCGACGACCACCTGCGTGCTTCGCTCGATCTCGATGTGGATGGCGTCGCCCACACCCTTGTCGCCAAAGGTCGTCATGCGCAGCGTCTCGGGAATGAGCCACACCTCGAACCAGCCCGACCCGTCGCGCTCGCGCCGGGCCTCGGCGACGGTCAGGCTGCAGCCGTTGACGCCGATATAGCCCTTGGCAAAGACATAACGCATCCACGGCGCGGGCAGCGCGAAGCGGATGACGTGGTTGTTGTCGGGCTTGCGGATCTCGGCAATGCGGGCGGAGACGTCCACGTGGCCGGACAGCGGATGGCCGCCGATCTCGACGCCTTCCCGGGCCGCGCGCTCGACGTTCAGGCCAGAGCCCGCCATCAGGCCGCCCAGCGTGGTGAGGCTGAGCGTCTGCGCCATCACGTCAAAGCTGGCCACACCGGGTGCTGGCCGCTCGGTGACGGTCAGGCAGACGCCGTCGCAGGAGACGCTGGCGCCAATGGCCAGCTCAGCGTCGAAGCCCTGCGGGAACTTCAGATGCAGGGTGTGCAGGCCCTCACGGGCCTCGATGGATTCGACGCGGGCGACGCCCTGGACAATGCCTGTGAACATGGAAAACAGGCCTCCAGGGAGGCCTTTTTGAACAGCGTTCGGGCCAGCTTACCAGCTGACCTCACGGTCCGGCGTCGAGCCGATCTTGTGGATGGATTGGTCGGCGCCTTCGAACTCCTGTTCCGCATCCAGCCGCAGGCCGGTGATGCGTTTGATGGCGCCATAGACAACGAAACCGCCGGCCAGCGCCCAGGTCACGCCACCCAGCGTGCCGATCAACTGAGCGCTGAAGGACACGCCGCCGATGCCGCCCAGCGCCTTCTGCCCAAAGACGCCGCAAGCGATGCCGCCCCAGGCGCCGCACAGGCCGTGCAGCGGCCAGACGCCCAGCACGTCGTCGATCTTCCAGCGGTTCTGCGTCAGGGTGAAGAACTGCACGAACACCCAGCCGGCAATGCCGCCGGTGACCAGGGCGCCGAGCGGATGCATGACGTCCGAGCCGGCGCAGACGGCCACCAGGCCGGCCAGCGGGCCGTTGTAGGCAAAGCCGGGGTCATTGCGGCCCAGCAGCACGGCTACCAACGTGCCGCCGGCCATGGCCATCAACGAATTGACGGCGACCAGGCCGGAAAGCTTGTCCAGCGTCTGCGCGCTCATCACGTTGAAGCCGAACCAGCCCACCGTCAGCACCCAGGCGCCCAGGGCCAGGAAAGGGATGCTTGACGGCGGGTGGGCGCTCATCGCGCCGTCCTTGCGGTAGCGGTTCAGGCGCGGGCCGAGCAGCTGCACGGCGGCGAGACCTATCCAGCCGCCCACGGCATGCACAACGACGCTGCCGGCGAAGTCATGGAACTCGGCGCCCGTGGCGGCCTTCAGCCAGGCCTGGATGCCGAAGGCCTGGTTCCAGGCCACGCCTTCGAACACCGGGTAGATGAAGCCAACGATGACGCAGGTGGCGGCCAGTTGCGGGCCGAAGCGGGCCCGCTCGGCAATGCCGCCCGACACGATGGCGGGAATGGCCGCCGCGAAAGTCAGCAGGAAGAAGAACTTGACCAGCTCATAGCCGTTCTTCTGCGCCAACTGCTCGGCGCCGGCGAAGAAGTGGCTGCCGTAGGCGACCAGGTAGCCGACCAGGAAATAGGCCAGCGTGGACACCGCGAAGTCCACCAGGATCTTGACCAGGGCATTGACCTGGTTCTTCTTGCGCACGGTGCCCAGTTCGAGGAAGGCAAAGCCCGCATGCATGGCGAGCACCATGATGGCGCCCAGTAGGATGAAGAGCGCGTCTGCGCCCTGCTTGATCGATGACTCCAACGCTGCCTCCGGCCGGCGGCTCCAGACTTGGGCGACATGCACCAATCCGAACCAAACCGCACCGAAATTGCAAATTCAATGCCCGCTTTTAAGGCGTAAATTTGCGGCCAGAGAGCAGCGCAGGCAATCGTTCAGCTCTTCTTTGGTGCATTCAATGCACTCTTCTCGAACGATTCCGCACCAAATCCGAGCGTCCAGTGGCCGTCCGGCCAGCGCACGACGGGCCGCTTGATGACGCTGGGCTCGGTCAGCATCAGCGCCATGGCCGACGCGTCGTCAGTGACGGCGGCCTTCGCGGCGTCGTCCAGCTTGCGCCAGGTGTTACCGGCGCGGTTGACGATCCTGTCGCGGCCAAAGGCCTTGATCCAGGTCGGCAGCAGCTCGGCCGGTACGCCCTGTTTCTTGAAGTCATGAAAAGCGACTTCCAGGCCTTGTTCGGCCAGCCAGGAGCGCGCCTTCTTGACGGTGTCGCAGTTGGGAATGCCATAGACGGTGATCATGGGCGCCAACTTACCATGGCTCCATGATCGACTGGCTTGACGAAGCTTCCCTCGACTTTCCACCCAGCTCGCGGGCGCTGGGCCCTGGCACCGATGCCCCCGGCCTGCTTGCCGCCGGCGGCACCCTGGACCCCGAGCGCCTGGAAGCGGCCTACCGGCGCGGCATCTTCCCCTGGTACGGCCCCGGCCAGCCGCCGCTGTGGTGGGCGCCCGACCCGCGCATGGTGCTGAAGACGGCCGACTTCAAGCTTTCGCGCTCGCTGCGCAAGACGGTGGCACGCTTTGCCTCCACGCCCGGCTGTGAGATCCGCGTCGACTTTGATCGCGCCACCGTGCTGCGTGCCTGCGCCAGCGCGCCGCGCGAGGGTCAGTCAGGCACCTGGATCGTGCCCGAACTGCAGGCTGCCTATCTCGCCTGGCCGGCCATGCACAGCATCGAGACCTGGATGGAGGGCGAACTCGCCGGCGGCCTGTACGGCGTCAACCTGGGGCGCATGTTCTATGGCGAATCCATGTTCATGCGCCGCACCGACGCCTCCAAGATCGCCCTTTGCGCCCTGATCTGCCTGTGCCGCCAGTTCGGCATCCCCTGGATCGACTGCCAGCAGAACACCCCCCACCTGGCCTCGCTGGGTGCGGCAGAAGTCCCACGGGCAGCCTTCGAGGACCACCTCGCCACCCACGTGGGTGGACCTACGCCCGGCCCCTGGACCTATCATCCGGACTACTGGCACAGGCTTCTGACCTCGACGTGACCCATCCCAAAGAACTGCCGCTCGCGCAGATCCAGTTCTATGCCACGGCCGCCTACCCGTGCAGCTATGTGGCGGGCCGCCAGGCGCGTTCCCAGGTCGCCACGCCCAGCCACCTGATCCACGCCGACGCCTATTCCAACCTGGTTGCCGCGGGTTTTCGCCGCAGCGGGCTCTTCACCTACCGCCCCTACTGCGACCAGTGCCGCGCCTGCATCGCGCTGCGCGTGCCGGTCGCCAGCTTCGAGGCCACCCGCAGCCAGAAGCGGGCCTGGAAGGCGCATCGCCACCTGCAGGCCAAGGTCATGCGCCTGGGCTATTCGCCCGAGCACTACGCGCTGTACCTGCGCTACCAGGCCGGCCGGCACTCTGGCGGCGGCATGGACCATGACAGCGTTGACCAGTACACCCAGTTCCTGCTGCAGTCGCGCATCAACTCCCGCCTCGTAGAGTTCCGCGAAACCATGCCTGACGGCAGCACGCCGCTGCGCATGGTGTCCATCCTGGACATCCTCAACGACGGCCTGTCGGCGGTCTACACCTTCTACGACCCGGACGTGCCGGGCAGCTTCGGCACCTATGGCGTGCTGTGGCAGATCCAGCAGGCCAAGGAGCTCAAGCTCAGCCACCTCTACCTGGGCTACTGGATCGAGGAGAGCCCCAAGATGGCCTACAAGGCCGGATTCAGGCCGCACCAGATCCTCAAAAACGGCGTCTGGGAGGATGCCGTTTGCGAACCAAAACAATGACCTGCAGCGTCGGGAAGTCCTAGGCTGATTTCGCAGGTGCGGCTCCTGGCCCAGGCAGCGGCCCGAATCGCAAGCAGGTCGCTGTCCAAGTCGACGTGATTACCCACAGATTTCAGACGTGACGATGGTGGCGGCTCACTGCTTTGTCTTGCCCGCGCCATGCGGCGCCAAGCTTCAGTCGCCGCCGAACATCTCGCAGATCACGCCACGGAGCCATTGGTTGGCCGGCGCACGATGGGCTTGGGCATGCCAGAAGACGTTGATCGCAATGTCCGGCAGCTTGACTGGATGCGGCAGGTAGCTGAGGTTGAAAGGGCCGGCCAATTGCTGCGCCAACCGCTCCGGCACGGTGGCCACGAGATCGGAATCCTGCAGGATGTGCCCGACGCTGACGAAGTGCGGCACAGAGAGCCGCACCGTGCGGTTGATGCCCGCCCGGCGTATCAGTTCGTCGACCTTGCCATGGCCCGTGCCGGCCGAGACGATGACGAGGTGCTCGGCGTTGCGGAAGTCGTTGAGCGTGAGCTTGCGTTTCTCCACCGCGTGCCCACGCCGGAACAGGCAGACGTAGCGCTGGCTGAAGAGGCGCCGCTGGAAGAAGCCGGCCTTGAGCATGGGCAGCAGGCCGATGGCGAGGTCGACGCGGCCGGCCTCCATGTCGTCCCGGAGGTTCACGGCGGTGTTGCGAACCGTGTTCAAGGTGATGCCGGGGGCTTCCCGGCTGAGGCGCTCCATCAGGCGAGGCAGAAAGACGATCTCGCCGATGTCGGTCATGCCGATGGTCATGGCGCGCTGCACCTGGGCGGGGTCGAACTCCACGCGCTGGTTGATGCCGCTGTGAATCATCGAGAGCGCGTAGCCGATGGGCTCCGCCAGCTGCTCGGCAAACGGCGTGGGCATCATGCCCTTGGGCGTTCGCACGAAAAGCTCGTCACCGAACTGCTTGCGCAGCTTGGCCAGCGTGTTGCTGACGGCCGGCTGCGTGAGCTCCATCAGCTCCGCCACCCTGGACACCCGGCGTTCCGCCATCAAGTGGTGGAACAGCACGAGTTGGTTGAGATCGATGTCTCCGAGCTCCATGCGTCGTCTCCGCCGTCACATCATTCCTGGTGATGTGATCTATTCATCAGATTCTATTGGCTGAGGTCACCGAAGTGGACAACATGCCGCCAATCGCAAACGACTTGGCCGGCAAGCTGCATGGAAGTCCTCATCCAACCACTGAATCGCGTCATCCATGTCGAGCCGGGCGCGAATCTGCTGGAGGCATTGCAGGCGGCCCAGGTGCCGATGTCCTACTCCTGCATGGCCGGCCGTTGCGGCACCTGCCGCTGCAAGCTGCTCGAGGGCGAGGTGCTGGAGGGAGGCAAGGAGCAGCAGCGCCCCTTGGACGGCGCAGACAGCTACGTGCTGGCGTGCCGGACCTATCTGACCGAGCCCTGTGTGATCGAGATCCCGGAGCCGGACGAGATCGTGGTGCACCCGGCGCGCATCCTGAAAGCCACGGTCACGGCAGTCGAGGACATGACGCATGACATCAAGCGCGTGGTCCTGAAGCCGGCCAAGCCGTTGGCGTTCTCGCCAGGGCAATACGCTCAACTGCAGTTCACGCCGGAACATGCCAGGCCCTATTCAATGGCAGGCATTCCGCTCGAGGGCGGCGATCTTGAGTTCCATGTGCGCGTCGTGCCCGACGGGCGCGTCAGCGGCTACATCGCCCGTCAGTTGAAGGTTGGCGACGCCGTGCGCGTCAGCGGGCCGCTGGGGTCGGCCTACCTGCGCCGCAAGCACGACGGGCCGATGCTCTGCATCGCGGGAGGCACGGGTCTGGCACCGGTGCTGTCCATCCTGCGCGGTGCGGTTGCCGAAGGCATGCGCAACCCCATCCATTTGTACTTCGGGGTGCGCTCGCCACGGGACGTCTATGGCCTGTCCTGGCTGCAGGAACTGGCCCGCGATCACGCCGGCCTGAAGCTCAACGTCGTCGTCGCCTCGGGCGGCGATCCCAAGCTGCACCGCTGTGGCCTGGTCACCGATGTCATCGATCAAGACCTCGGCGACCTGCGCGGTTGGCGCGCTTACCTGTGCGGCTCACCACCGATGGTGGAAGCGGCCTCGCTGATGGTGCGCCGCAAGGGCATCGAGCCCGAGCGCATCCATGCCGACGCCTTCTACACCCAAGGAACCTGAGGAGACCCCTTATGCATGCTGCCGCCTTGAGCGCCGAGCAGCGGGCCGCGCGCGCGACCTTCTACGAACGAATCGGCACCCAGAACATGACGCCGCTGTGGGAGGTACTCGGCGCGCTGGTGCCGCCGCAGCCCCGCTCGCCTTTGCAGGCAGCGCTGTGGCGCTATGCGGAGCTGCGCGAGCAGGTGATGGAGGCTGGCCGGCTCATCACCGCCGAGGAAGCCGAGCGCCGCGTGCTGATCCTGGAGAACCCGGCGCTACGGGGCCATTCGTCGATCACGCAGTCGCTGTACGCGGGCCTGCAGCTGATCCTTCCTGGCGAGGTCGCACCCGCGCATCGGCACACCCAGTCGGCATTGCGCCTCGTGCTCGATGGCGAAGGCGCCTACACCGCGGTCGACGGCGAGCGCACGACGATGCGCCGCGGCGACTTCATCATCACCCCGGCCTGGACCTKSCACGACCACGGCAACCTCGGCACCGATCCGGTCGTGTGGCTGGACGGGCTGGACATCCCSATCGTCCGCTTYCTTGACGCCGGCTTCTCCGAGAAGAGCGAGAACGCGAGCCAGCAGCTGCGCCGCCCTGAAGGCGATGCCTTGGCCCGCTATGGCGCCAACATGCTGCCGGTGGACTACCAGCCGCGGCTGGCGGAGCCCACCCGTGTTTTCGTCTACCCGTTCGAGCGCACCCGCGCCGCGCTTCAAGGCGTTTCGCGCGGCGACATCGATGCGCACCTGGGCCACAAGCTGCGCTACGTGAACCCGGCGACGGGGGCCTCGCCCATGCCCACCATCGGCGCCTTTGCGCAATGGCTGCCGGCCGGCTTCGAAACCCATACCTATCGCAGCACCGACAGCACCGTCTACGTCTGCCTGGAAGGCGGCGGCGAGGCGCGCATCGGCGACCTGACGCTGCGCATGCAGGAGAACGACGTCTTCGTCGTGCCGTCCTGGCACGCATTGCAGCTTCGTGCGGACCGCGACAGCCTGCTGTTCAGCTTTTCTGACCGCCCCGTGCAACAGGCGCTAGGCCTGTTTCGCGAACAGCGCCAATGAACCCCTGACCCAAGGACTCCCACATGAAGCTCGCCCTCCAAGCCCCACCGCTGCACACCCTCGCCATCGCCAACAGCGACGAGCGCGTTGCCGTGAATCGCGTCTTCTGCGTCGGCCGCAACTACGCCGCGCATGCCCGCGAGATGGGCAAGGACCCGGACCGCGAAGCGCCGTTCTTCTTCATGAAGCCGGCAAGCGCCGTCGTCGACGCGGCCGCGCCGGTGAGCGTGCCCTATCCGCCGCAGACCAAGAACTACCACCACGAGATCGAACTCGTCGTGGTGCTGGGCAAGGGCGGGCGCAACATCCCGGCCGCACAGGCGCTCGACCATGTCTACGGCTATGCCGTCGGCCTGGACATGACGCGCCGCGACCTGCAGCTCGAAGCCCGCGACAAGGGCCGGCCCTGGGAGTTCGGCAAGTCCTTCTCCCAATCGGCGCCCATCGGTGCGGTCCATCGGGCCGCAGACATCGGGCATCCCGCCGAAGCCGCCATCAGCCTGACCGTCAACGGCCAGGCACGCCAGTCATCCGACATCGCGAAGCTGATCTGGTCCGTGGCCGAGTCGATTGCCGTGCTGTCCGAGTTCGAGGAGCTGCAGCCCGGTGACGTGCTGATGACCGGCACGCCGGAGGGCGTGAACGCCGTGGTGGCGGGTGACGTGATGCTCGGTGCGATCTCCGGCCTCGGGCAGATCGAAGTGCGCGTCACGGCCTGAAGGCTGAGCGCCCAGAACAACAAGGAGACAGGCATGGCCGACACGTCCACCATCTTCCCGACCGAGGCCCGGTGGGAAGGCGAGGGGAGCTCCCGCATCCCCTTCCTGGCCTACACCAGTGAGCAGCTCTACCAACGCGAGCTGGAGCGCTTCTTCTACAAGGGCCACTGGTGCTACGTCGGCCTGGAGGCCGAGGTGCCCAACGTGGGCGACTTCAAGCGCACCGTCATCGGTGAGCGATCGGTCATCATGGCGCGCGACAACGACGGCGCGATCAACGTGATCGAGAACGTCTGCGCGCATCGCGGCATGCGCTTTTGCCGCGAGCGGCACGGCAACCGCAAGGAGTTCGTCTGCCCCTACCACCAGTGGAGCTACACGCTCAAGGGCGACCTGCAGGGCGTGCCGTTCCGGCGCGGCATCAAGCAGGACGGCCAGGTGCACGGCGGCATGCCGGCGGACTTCAAGACCAGCGACCATGCGCTGACCAAGCTCAAGGTTGCCGTGCGCGGCGGCGTGGTGTTCGCCTCGTTCGATCCTGACGTCGAGTCCTTCGAGGACTTCATGGGCCCGACCATCCTGGGCTACTTCGACCGCATGTTCAACGGCCGCAAGCTCAAGATCCTCGGCTACAACCGCCAGCGCATCCCGGGCAACTGGAAGCTGATGCAGGAGAACATCAAGGACCCGTATCACCCGGGCCTGCTGCACACCTGGTTCGTCACCTTCGGGCTCTGGCGCGCCGACAACAAGTCGCAACTCCGCATGGACGACCACCATCGCCATGCGTCCATGATCTCGACGCGCGGCAGCGCCGGCAAGTCGGAGCAGGTGACCCAGGTCTCCAGCTTCAAGGAGACCATGCAGCTGCACGACCCGAGCTTCCTGGACATCGTCCCGGAGCCCTGGTGGGGCGGGCCGACTGCGGTGATGACGACGATCTTCCCGAGCGTCATCCTGCAGCAGCAGGTCAACAGCGTGTCGACCCGCCACATCCAGCCCAGCGGCCACGGCAGCTTCGACTTCGTCTGGACCCATTTCGGCTACGAGGACGACACCGAGGAGATGACCCAGCGGCGCCTGCGCCAATCCAACCTGTTCGGCCCGGCYGGCTTCGTCTCGGCCGAYGACGGCGAGGTGATCGAGTTCTCGCAGCAGGCGTTCGAGAGCAAGCCCTTCCACCGCACGCTGGCCGAGCTSGGCGGGCGCGAGGTCGAGGACACGGAGCACATGGTCACCGAGACGCTGATACGCGGCATGTACCGCTACTGGCGCCAGGTGATGGAGGACTGAGCCATGGCCGCATCCATCAACTTCGAGGACTGGCTGGCACTCAGCCAGCTGTACGCCGACTACGCCGCCGCCGTCGACTCCGGCAACTGGGACCTCTGGCCCGAGTTCTTCGTCGACGACTGCGTCTACCGCCTGCAGCCACGCGAAAACCATGAGCGCGGCTTCCCGCTGGCCACGCTGGCCTTCACCAGCAAGGGCATGCTCAAGGACAGGGTCTACGGCATCAAGGAGACGCTGTTCCACGACCCCTACTACCAGCGCCACATCGTCGGTGCGCCCGTGGTGCGCCGCGCTGAAGCCGACTGCATCGAGTCCGAAGCGAACTACGCGGTGCTGCGCACCAAGCTGTCCGAGGCCAGCACCGTGTTCAACGTCGGGCGCTATATCGACGTGGTCGTGCGCACGCCGGGCGGCTTCAAGTTCGCGTCGCGCGAGTGCATCTACGACAGCGAAATGATCCCGAACTCCATCATCTATCCCATCTGAAAGCGACGCCCATGAGCCATGACAACTGGATCGACGCCCTGGGTCGCGATCAGCTGCCTGCCGACGACGTGATCGGCGTCGCGGTCGCGGGCCGCGACATCGCCGTCTACACCGTCGGCGACGAGGTGTACGCCACCGACAACATCTGCACGCATGGCCATGCGCGGCTGTGCGACGGCTTCCTGGACGGCCACGAGATCGAGTGCCCGCTGCACCAGGGCAAGTTCGACGTTCGCGACGGGCGCCCGATGTGCGAGCCGGTCACCGAGGCCCTGCGCAGCTACCCCGTGAAGATCGACGGCCAGCGCGTTTATCTGCAGATCGACTGACCCACTACTACAAGGAGACAAGCATGAGCACGACATCCAAGATGATCATCCTGGGCGCCACTGCGCTGGCCGTTGCTGGCGCAGCGCAAGCGGCCGTCATCGGCCTGGTGGCGCCGCTTTCCGGGCCGCAGGCCCTCGTCGGGCAGGACCAGGTCGACGGCTTCAATCTCGCTGTCGAGCAGCTCGGCGGCAAGCTCGGCGGCCAGCCGCTCACGCTGCTGAAGGAAGACGACCAGCTCAAGCCCGAGATCGGCCAGCAGGCCGTTCGCAAGCTGATCGACAAGGACAAGGTCGATGCCATCGTTGGCCTGTCCTTCTCCAACGTGTTGATGGGCAGCCTGCCCAGGCTGGTCGAGTCGGGCGTGGTGGCCATTGCCACCAACGCCGGCCCCTCGCCGCTGGCCGGCGCGCAGTGCAAGGCCAACATCTTCTCGATGGCCTGGCAGAACGACGGCTCCGCAGAGGCCATGGGCAAGTTCGCCCAGGACAAGGGCATCAAGCGGGTCTACCTGATGGCCCCCAACTACCAGGCCGGCAAGGACATGCTGGCCGGCTTCAAGCGCTACTACAAGGGCCAGGTGGTCGACGAGGTGTTCACCCAGGTCAACCAGCCCGACTACTCGGCCGAGATCGCGCAGCTGCAGGCGGCGGCGCCGGACGCGGTGTTCGTCTTCTACCCCGGCGGCATGGGCATCAACTTCGTCAAGCAGATGAGCCAGGCCGGCCTGATGGGCAAGCTGCCGCTGTACTCGGTGTTCACCGTGGACGGCACCACCCTGCCTTCGCTGCGCGACGCGGCGGTCGGCGCCATCAGCGGCGCCATGTATGACGCGTCGCTGGACAGCCCCGAGAACAAGGCCTTCGTCGCCGCCTTCCAGGCCAAGTACAAGCGCACGCCCAGCCTGTATGCCGCCACCGGCTATGACGCGGCCCAGCTGCTCGATGCAGCCCTGCGCAAGTCAGGCGGCGACCCCAAGAAGCTGGCCGCGGCGGTCAAGGCGGCGGGCAGCGAGTTCAAGTCGGTGCGCGGCCCGTTCCGCTTCGGCAAGAACAACATGCCGGTGCAGAACTACTACGCCTTCGAGACCTGGCGCGACGCGGGCAAGATCGCGACGCGCCTGGTCGGCACGCCGCTGAGCGCTCACGCCGACCCGTACGGGCAGCAATGCCCGCTGCCTTGAGGGGCCGGGCATGAATGCCACGCTGCTGCTGGCGCAGCTGCTCAACGGGCTGCAATACGGGGTGCTGCTCTTCCTGCTCGCTGCCGGCCTGACGCTGGTGTTCGGCATCATGAGCTTCGTCAACCTGGCGCATGGTTCGCTCTACATGCTCGGGGCCTATGCCGGGGCGCTGGCCTATGGCGCCACCGATTCGTTCGCGCTGGCGCTGCTGGCGGCGGCCGGTGGGGCGCTGGTGGTCGGCATTGCGCTTGAGGTGGTGATCGTCTCGCGCCTGTACCGACGCGACCACCTCGACCACGTGCTGGCGACCTTCGGCCTCGTGATGTTCTTCAACGAGCTGGTGCGCATGGTCTGGGGGCCGCAGCCGCTCTTCGTCCAGGTGCCGCAGGTGCTTGACGGCACCGTGAACCTGTTCGGCTTCACCTATCCCGCCTACCGTTTCGCGATCATCGCGGTCGGGTTGGCCGTGGCGGTGGGGTCGCACCTGGTGATCCACAAGACGCGCCTGGGCATGCTGATACGCGCCGGCGCGCAGTACCCGCAGCTGGTGTCCGCGCTCGGCGTCAACATCGGCTTGCTCAACGCGGTGCTGTTCGGGCTGGGCGCCGCGTTGGCCGGGTTAGCGGGTGCCATGGCAGGGCCGGTGCTTTCGGTGCAGTCGGGCATGGGCGAGCCCGTGCTCATCACCACCCTGGTCGTCATCGTCATCGGCGGCATCGGCTCGGTGAAGGGCGCCCTCTACGCGGCCATGATCGTCGGCGTGGTCGACACCTTTGGTCGCGTGCTGCTGCCCTTGCTGCTGCGCCAGATCGCCGAACGTTCCATCGCCGATGCGGCCGGCCCGGCGCTGGCATCGATGAGCGTTTACCTGTTGATGGCCCTGGTGCTGGCGTTGAAGCCGCAGGGGCTGTTCCCGGCTCGACGCGCCTGATCGGAGAGTGACGATGTCCACTGCCTATTCGCGGCCGGCCACGCTGGTTCCGCTGCTTCTGTTCGCGGGTCTGCTGGCCGTGCCTTTCGTTGCCCAGGCAACGGGCCAGCCGTTCTGGACCTCCTTTTTCACACGCATCCTCATCTACGCCATCGCCGCCTCGGCGCTCAACGTGGCGCTGGGTTTCGGCGGGCTGGTCAGCTTCGGCCATGCGCTATTCCTCGGCCTGGGCAGCTATGCCGTGGCGTTGCCCGCGGCGCATGGCATCGACAGCGGCTGGGTGCATCTGTTGATCAGCCTGGGCGTGTGCAGCCTCGTCGCGCTGGCGGTCGGGGCCATCAGCCTGAGGACCTCGGGCATGTCCTTCATCATGATCACGCTGGCCTTCGCGCAGATGGGCTACTTTCTGCTGGTCAGCCTGAAGCAGTACGGCGGCGACGATGGCCTGGCCATCGCGACGACCAGCCGCTTCGGCGCCGGCATCGATCTCGGTGCTTCGCCGGTGCTCTACGGCACGGCCTGGGTGCTGCTGGCGCTGTTGACCCTGTGGGTGGCCAGGCTGCGCCTGTCGCCCTTCGGCATGGCCTTGCGTGGTGCGCGCCAGAACGCACGCCGGGTGCAGGCCATCGGCCTGGCGCCGCGCCGCGTGCAGCTGGCCGCCTTCGTGCTGTCGGGCGCCATCTGCGGGCTCGCCGGCCTGCTGCTGGCGAACATGAACGCCTATGCCTCGCCGAGCACGATGGCCTGGACGGTCTCCGGCGACCTGATCGTCATGGTGGTGCTGGGCGGCATGGGCACGGTGTTCGGCCCCGTGCTGGGCGCGGTGGTCTTCCTGGGCGTGGAGGAGTTGCTCAAGGGCTATACCGAGCACTGGATGATCGTCTTCGGCCCGCTCATCGTGCTGATGGCCTTGCTGGGGCGTGGAGGGCTCACCGGCCTGCTGCAGCGCCTGCACAAGCCGGCCGCTGCCGGCCCTGTCGTTCAGGCCATTCAGAAGGGGCATGCGTGATGGCCGCCTCCGCACTCAGAACAGACCGCCTGGTGATGCGCTACGGCTCGCTGCTGGTGACGGACAGCGTGTCGCTGGACATCCGGCCCGGCGAGTTGCACGCCGTCATCGGGCCCAATGGCGCCGGCAAGACGACGCTGATCAACCAGCTCAGTGGCGAGTTGCGCCCGCTTGAAGGCCGCGTGCATTTCGACGGGCGCGACGTCACCGGGCACAGCATGGACCGCCGGGCGCGTGCCGGGCTGCTGCGCTCCTACCAGATCACGTCGATCTTCGAGGAGTTCACGGTGCTGGAGAACGCGACGCTGGCGGCAATGGCCGTTGCGCGCCAGCCCTGGCGCTTCTGGCGTCCACTGCTCGATGACGTGGCCGCGCGCACCGCTGCCGAGGAGGCCATCGGCCTGTCTGGGCTGTCGGCTCAGCACGGCTCGCCGGCCGGCGAGCTCGCCTACGGCCAGCGCCGCCAGCTGGAGCTGGCAATGGCCTTGGCGGCCCAGCCCTCCCTGCTGCTGCTGGACGAACCGATGGCCGGCATGAGCGCGCAGGAGTCCATCGCCGTCATGGCACTGCTGCAGCAGCTGAAAGGTCGCTACACCATCGTCCTGGTCGAGCACGACATGAACGCCGTGTTCTCGCTGGCGGACCGCATCACCGTGCTGGTCTACGGGCGCGTGATGTTCACCGGGACGCCGGACGAGATCCGCAATCACCCCGAGGTGCGCGCCGTGTACCTGGGCGAGGAGACGGTATGAATGAACGCAAGCCGTATCTGTCCGTTCGCGGCCTGCAGGCGGGCTACGGCCGTGCCCAGGTGCTCTTCGACATGTCCTTCGACGTCCGGCCGGGCGAGGTCGTCACCTTGCTGGGTCGCAATGGCATGGGCAGGTCCACCACCGTCAAATGCCTGTTCGGCATGCTGCCCTGCCTCGCCGGAGACATCACCGTGGCCGGCGAGCGGGCCAATGGCCGGGCGCCCCATCGCATCGCCCGGCAAGGCCTGGCACTGGTGCCCGAGGGCCGGCAGATCTTCACGGAACTGTCGGTCGAGGAGAACCTCGTGGCGACCGCCCGAGGGCCTGCGGCCTCAGGGCCGGCGAAGGCATGGACGCTGGACGGCATCTACGCGCTGTTCCCTCGGCTGAAGGAGCGCCGCACCAACCTTGGCTCGCAGCTTTCGGGCGGCGAGCAACAGATGCTGGCCATTGGTCGGGCGCTGATGACCAACCCGCGCCTGGTGGTGCTGGACGAGGCCACCGAAGGCCTGGCACCGGTCATCCGCGACGAGATCTGGCGAACCATCCGGCAGCTGAAGGCGGAAGGCCTCGCCCTGATCATCATCGACAAGAACATCAACCGACTGCTGGACCTGGCGGACCGCCACTACGTCGTCGAGAAGGGCCGCGTCGTCTGGAGCGGAGATTCCGACGCCATCCGCAGTCAGCCGCACCTGATCCACCAGTATCTGGGAGTCTGAGCATGAAGCTCTACGGTTTCTTYCGCAGCGGCACCTCGCACCGSCTGCGCATCGCSTTGAAYCTCAAGGGCATCGCCTACGAACAGGTGCCCATCGATCTGCGCACTGAGCGCCACCTGACCGCCGAATACAAGGCCATCAACCCGCAGCAACTGGTGCCCACCCTCGACACGGGTGATGCCCTGATGACGCAGACGCCGGCCATCATCGAGTGGCTGGAGGAGTGCTTTCCCAAGCCAGCATTTCTGCCCGAAGACGCCCAGGCGCGAACGACGGTTCGAGCGCTCGCGGCCGTCGTTGGCTGCGATATCCACCCGGTCAACAACCGGCGAATTCTGGAAACACTGCGCCGCAGCTTTGGTGCCAACGATGCGGCGGTGAACGAGTGGTGTGGCACCTGGATTGCAGCGGGATTCGACGCGTTCGATGCACTGGTGGCGTCGCACGGCCGCAGTGGACCGTTTTCCTACGGTGACACGCCGACGCTGGCTGACGTCTACTTGGTGCCGCAGATTGAAAGTGCGCGGCGCTTCAAGGTCGACATCAATCGCTGGCCGCGCCTGGCAGGCATCGACCAAGCCTGCGCCGGGCTTGACGCGTTCCGGCTGGCGACTCCGGCGTTGCAGCCGGATGCCGACAGACCCGCGGGGCATTGACCCGATTGGCGACCACGCACGATGGGCCAGGGCCTGGGCTGCACGTTCAGACGAGCACTTCCACGCAGGCCGGGTGGCCCAGGAAGCCTTCGGGGCTGGCGCTGCGGCCATAGGCGCCGCTCTGATAGACGACCGCCAGGTCGCCAATCTCGCCCTTGGCCATGTCCATGCGATCGGCCAGCAGGTCCAGCGGCGTGCACAACGGGCCGACGACGCTGGCCGGCTCGGTCGCTGATTCGTTGCGGCCCTGGGGTTCGACGGACGCCGGGTAGTTCTTGCGCAGCACCTGGCCGAAATTGCCGGACGCCGACAGGTGGTGGTGCAGGCCGCCATCCGCCACCAGGAAGACCTGGCCGCGCGAGACCTTGCGGTCAACGATGCGGCTGACATAGACGCCTGCCTCGCCGACGAAGTAACGACCCAGCTCGATGACGAGCTTGGCCTGCGGCAGGTCGGCCTTGGCGCGGGCCTGCAGCCCGGCAAGGTTGTCGGCGATGGGTGCCAGATCGAGCCGCGATTCGCCTGGGAAATACGGGATGCCGAAACCACCGCCCAGGTTCAGGAACTTGACAGGTGACGGCGCGGCCTCGGCCAGGCGCAGGGCCAGTTCGTAGCTCTTGAGCTGGGCCTCGCAGATGGCCTCAGCCTTGAGGTTCTGCGACCCGGCGAACAGGTGAAAGCCCTCGAAGGCCAGGCCATCACTGCTCAGCCGGCCCACCTCAGCCAGCACCTCGGGCAGAGCCTCAGCGTCGATACCGAACTGCTTGGGGCCGCCGCTCATGCGCATGCCCGAGCCCTTGAGCTCGAAGTCGGGGTTCACGCGCAGCGCGACGCGGGCTGGCAGGCCCAGGCGCTGCGAGGCACGGGCCAGCGGCACCAGTTCGCGCACCGACTCGACATTGACGAGCACGCCGGCCGCGACGGCCTGGCCCAGCTCGATGTCGCGCTTGCCGGGGCCGGCAAAGCTGACCTCGTGCGGGTCGGCACCGGCGTTCAGCGCCACCTGCAGTTCGCCCGCCGAGGCCACGTCGATACCGTCCACCAAGCCGGCCATCAGCTGCACCAGCGCCGGCATCGGGTTGGCCTTCATCGCATAGTGCAGTTCTAGCCCCAAGGGCAGAGCCGCGCGCAACTCGGCGACGCGGGCTTTCAGCAGCCCGCGGTCGTAGGCGTAAAACGGCGTCTGGCCGACTCGCTCGGCGAGCACGGACAGGCGCTGGCCGCCAACCAGCAGTTCGCCGTTGGCATCGCGGGGGAAGAGCACGGGGGCATGCTCAAGGGCACGCTTCTGGGGGATGGGATCGCTCATGCAGCGTGCTGTTCAAGCCAGTCGGTCGAGAGGGTTTTGCGATCGATCTTGCCGTTGGGGTTGCGCGGCAGCGGGCCCGAACGGACATCGACACCGTGCGGCACCATGTAGGCGGGCATGCGCGCCTTGCAAGCGGCAGTCAGCGCAGCCAGATCCAGCTCGGACGCGCCTTCCGGCGGTGTTGCGATGACCTGGATGGCCTGGCCGAGGGTGTCGTGATAGACGCCGAAGGCCACGCATTCACCCACCAGGCCGGTGGCGTACAGGACCTCCTCGACCTCGGTCGGGCTGACGCGATAGCCCGAAGTCTTCATCATCTCGTCACGGCGGCCGACGAAGTAGAGAAAGCCGTCGGCGTCGCGCTTGACCGTGTCGCCGGAGAACACGGCGAACTCGGGCAGTTGCAGGCCGCCCTCGCGGCCACCGACGCCGACGGGCAATGGCTTGTAGCGCTCGGCCGTCTTCTCGGCATCGTTCCAGTAGCCCAGGCCCACCAGGGCGCCGCGGTGCACCAGTTCACCGGGCTCGTCGGGCGCGCATTCGCTGCCGTCCTCGCGCAGCACCAGGATCTCGGCGTTGGGGATGGCCTTGCCGATGGAGTCCGGCCGGCGGTCGACCTCGCTCGGCGGCAGATAGGTCGAGCGGAAGGCCTCGGTCAGGCCATACATCAGGAAGGGCTGGGCGGATGGCGCCTTGGCGCGCAGCAGGTCCAGCGTCGCGCGCGGCATGCGGCCGCCGGTGTTGGCGAAGTAGCGCAGGTTGGCGTCGATGGCGGCTGGCCATTCGAGCTGGGTCAGCTGGATGTACAGCGGCGGCACGGCAGTGAGGCCCGTGACCTTCTCGCGCTCCATGGCCTTGAGCACGTCCTTGGGCAGCAGGTAGTTCAGCAGCACGACGCGGGCGCCGCTGTGGAAGGCCGTGGTCAGCTGGCTGAAGCCGGCGTCGAAGGACAGCGGCAGCGCGGCCAGCAGGGTGTCACTGGCACGGTTTTCCAGGTAGCTCGCCACGCTCTTGCCGCCCGCCACCATGTTGCGGTGGGACAGCACGACGCCCTTGGGCCGCCCGGTGGAGCCCGAGGTGTAGAGGATGGCCGTCATGTCGGTGTCGATGACGCGATGGCCGGCATGCGCTGGGCTTTGCAGCAGCGCAGCCCAGTCATGCACCGGCACCGGTGCCGAGCCCGCACCGCTGGTCAGCACCACATGGCGCAGCGACGGGCATTGCGTCAGCACGTCGCCCAACTGGGCCAGACGTTCGGGCGACGTGACCAGCACGCGCACATCGCAGTCCTGCAGGATGAAACCGACCTGATCGGGCTTGAGCAAAGGGTTCAGCGGCACGAAGACGCCGCCGGCAGCTGGCGCGCCAAAACTGGCGACAACGGTCTCGAAGCGCTTTTCCAGGTAGATGGCGACCCGTTCGCCACGGGCCAGGCCCAGTTGCATCAGGCCGCTGGCAAAGCCGCGCACGGCGGCATCCAGCTCGCCATAGCTCAGCGTCGCCGCACCATAGGTCAGGGCCGGGGCGTCGGGCGTGCGCTCGGCGGCAACGGCCACCAACTCGTGCAACAGGGTCGATTCGGGCATGAAAAAAGTATCTCACGCGACCCTTGAGCCAAGGGGTGAGCGCCCCGGGAGCAAGGGGGGGGAGGACGGCTAAACTGCGCGGCTGCTTTTTGGAAGCTCCCAATGGACAAAGATCAGGTTCTCAGCCATGTGCTGAGGCTTCTCGACGAGGTGCTGAGCCTGAACGGCCGCGCCCAGACCTTCACCCGCGACACCGCCCTGCTCGGCGCCCTGCCCGAGCTGGACTCGATGGCCGTGGTCAGCCTGATCACCGCACTGGAGGAGCAACTCGGTCTCGCCGTCGACGATGACGACATCGACGGCGACACCTTTGCCACTGTGGGCTCGCTGGCGGACTTCGTCGCCGCCCGGCTCTGACCGAATCAAATTCGCGAATGAACGTCGACCTCACGCCTCGCTTGGCGCCCCGGCACCCGGTGCCGGGCCCGCACAACAGGCAGGTCGACGCAGAGGCCCAGACGCTGCCCTGCCTGCTTGACCGGCCGGGAGCGCTGCTGACCAGCAGCGGCCGTGCAGCCATTCTGCTTGGCCTGGAGAGCCTGGCGCTCACGCCGGACCAGCGCGTGCTGGTGCCCAGCTATCACTGCCCCACCATGGTGTCGCCGGTGCTGACGCTGGGGCATCAGCTGGGTTTCTATCCCATCGACGCGGATGGCCGCCCCAACCTGGACTGGCTGGAGCAGCATGCACCCGCCGATACGCGCGTGCTGTGCGTCGCCCATTTCTTCGGCCTGCCGCTGGATCTGCGCGATGTGCGCGCCTGGTGTCAGCGCCGCGGCGTGCTGATGCTGGAGGACTGCGCGCACGCCATGTTCGGCCAGGGTGAAGGGGGCGCCGTGGGCGCGCTGGGCGATGTGGTCATTGCCAGCCTGCCCAAGTTCTTCGCGGCGCAGGACGGCGGCCTGCTGCTGGTCCGGCAGCCGGCCCGGCCGGTGGCGCCGCTGACGCCCGTGGGCCTGAAGGGCCAGCTGAAGGCGTCGCTGGACGATCTGGAAATCAGTGCGCGCCATGGCCGCCTGGGGCACTGGCGCCTCTGGGCGAGCCCGCTGCTGGCTCTCAAGCAGTTGCTGCGCGGTGGCAGCGCGCCGGCGCCCAGTGCCGCGCCTCAAGCTGCCCAATTTGATCCAGCGGGCGACTATGCACGCATCGACGTGGCGCTGTGCCATCGCGCACCGACGCGCGCTGCCAGGCGCGCGGCGTTGTTGACGTCCCGCGGTCGCGTCGTCGCCAGGCGGCAGCAGCACTACCGCGCGCTGGCTGAGGCGCTGGCCAACCAGGCGGGCATGCATCCCCTGTTCCCGGCCTTGCCCGAGGGCAGCGCACCCTACGTCTTCCCGTTGTGGGTGGACGAGCCGGACGCCGTCTACCAGGCCTTGAGAGCGCGCGGCGTGCCCGTATCGCGCTGGGACTGGCTGTGGCCAGGGGTGCCGGATCTGGCCGGTGATCAAGGAAAGATCTGGTCCCGCCACGTACTGCAGTTGCATTGCCATCAAGACATGAGCGACCAGGACCGACACTGGGTGATCGACTCTCTCCTCACCTACCGCAAGAGTTGATTGCCTTGAAAACAACTTCAAAGATGGACTGGAAACTCGTTCCGGCAAAGCAATTGGCCGCCCTGGCCACACAGTGGGATGCACTGCAGGCGAAGGCGTTGCCGCATGCCTTCCTGCGCAGCGATTTCCTGCTGTGCTTGCTGGACCAGTTCGGCCAGGGTAGAGAGCTGCTCGCCTATCGCGAGGACGGCACGGGCTGGACGGCGGCGCTGCTGATCCAGCCCCAGGGCCAGGGTCGCTGGAACAGCTTCCAGCCGTCCCAACTGCCGCTGGGACCCGTGCTGCTGCCGGAGGACGAAAGCATCGAGGCGTCTGTGCAGTCCCTGCTGCGGGCGCTGCCCGGCCTGGCCTTGACCGTCGGGCTGACGCAACTGGACTCGCTGGCCCACGTCGGGCCTTTCAATAGCGCGCGGCTGCGCCACCAGCACTACATCGACACGGCCTGGGTCGACGTCGCGACCGGTTTCGAGGCCTACTGGGAGGGCCGCGGCAAGAACCTGCGCCAGAACACCCGCAAGCAGCTGAAGAAGGTCGAGGCCACCGGTGTGACGCCGCGGCTGGAGATGATCGACACGCCCGGACCGGTCGCGTTGGCCATCGAACAGTACGGCACGCTGGAAAGCAGCGGCTGGAAGGCCGAGCTCGGCACCGCCATTTCCGTGGACGGCATCCAGGGGCACTTCTACCGCCAGGCGTTGGAAAGCGCAGCAGCAGCCGGGCGGGCCCGGATCTACCGCTACTGGTTCGGCGACGAAGTCGTCGCGATGGACTTGTGCGTGCACCAGGACGACTGCCTGGTGATCCTGAAGACAGCCTATCAGCAGGCCCACCAGGCGGTGTCCCCGTCGACGCTGATGCGCGCCGAGGAGTTCAAAGCTCTTTTCGACGAAGGCCGCTTCAAGCGCATCGAGTTCTTTGGCCGCGTGATGGAGTGGCATACGCGCTGGACCGACAACAGCCGCCAGCTTTTCCACCTGACCGCCTACCGGTGGGCCTGGCTCAAGGCGCTGCAGGACTGGCTCAACCGCAGCAAGACCCGCGCAGCTTGAAAGCCTCAATCGACGCCTTCTTCCTGCCAGCCGGCGGCGAGCAGCGGCTGTGCCTGTTCCATGCGCCGGCAGGTACACCACGCAGCCGGGTGCTCTATCTGCATCCCTTCGCCGAGGAGATGAACAAGTCGCGCCGCATGGCCACCCTGGCCTGCCGCGCGCTGGCCCAGGCAGGCCACGCGGTCTTGCAGATCGACCTGCGCGGCTGCGGCGACTCCTCCGCCGACTTTGGCGATGCGGGCTGGGCCGATTGGCAGGCCGATGTGCGTCTGGGCCTGGAATGCCTGGATGCCCGCGTGCCTGACTCGGTTCAGGCACCGCTGTGGATCTGGGGCCTGCGCGCCGGCTGCCTGCTTGCCGCCGCCGACTGGGGCCGGCCAGTGAACTACCTGTTCTGGCAGCCGATGACGAATGGCAAGCTGGCACTGCAGCAGTTCCTGCGCCTGAGGCTGGCCGCCGAGATGGCCAACGGTGCGAACAAGGGCCAGATGGACCAGATGAAAACCGAACTGGCCGCGGGCCGCCCGGTCGAGGTCGCCGGCTACCGGCTGGGCGCGCCACTCGCCCTCGGGCTGGAAGCCGCCAAGCTCGCGCCCGCCGGCACGCCCGGCCGGGTCGAGTGGCTGGAGCTCAGCACCCGCGAGGACGCCGTGCTGACGCCGGTCAGTGAGCAGGCCATCAAGGCCTGGCAGGATGCCGGCTGGGCGGTACGCCCGCAGATCGTGCGGGGACCGGGCTTCTGGGCCACCAGTGAAATCGAGCTGGCGCCCGAGTTGATTGCCCGCACCGCGGAGGCCTTGTCATGAGGGAATCGGTGCTGAACTTCGACTGCGAGGGCGAGCGCCTCATCGGCATCCTGGCCGAACCGGCGAACACCGCACCCGCCGAGGTGGGCGTGGTCATCGTCGTCGGCGGCCCCCAGTACCGCGTCGGAAGCCATCGCCAGTTCACGCTGCTGGCCCGGCATCTGGCGAACCACGGCGTTGCCGCTCTGCGCTTCGACTACCGCAGCATGGGGGACAGCCCCGGAGAAGCGCGCGATTTCCTCGGCGTCGACGCCGACATCGCCGCGGCCATCGCCGCGCTGCTGGCGGCCCGCCCGGCCCTCAAGCGTGTGGTGCTCTGGGGCCTGTGCGACGCGGCCTCGGCCGCCCTGCTCTACCTGGAATCGACCGGCGACCCGCGCGTCGCCGGCGTGGCCCTGCTCAATCCCTGGGCCCGCTCCGCCGCGACGCTGGCGCAGACCCATGTCAAGCACTACTACTGGCGCCGGCTGCGCGAGAAGGGCTTCTGGCTCAAGCTGCTGCGCGGTGGCGTGGGCCTGACGGCGTTGCGCACCCTGGGCGGCAACCTGCGCCTGGCCCGCGGCGCCGGCAAGCCCAAGACCGACTCGCGCAGCTTCCAGGATCGCATGGCCGCCGGCCTGCGCGCTTTCAACGGACCGGTGCTGCTGATCCTCAGTGGCGATGACTACACTGCCCGGGAGTTCGTTGGTTTTGCCCGGTCCTCGGCGGCTTGGCAGGGTCTGCTCGTGCGCCCGACGCTGGATCTGCACGACATGCCCACGGCCGATCACACGTTTTCGGCGATACAGGACCAGGACTCCCAATGTCGCATCTGTTTGGACTGGTTGAGGACGCGATGCCTAGCAATCTGAACCCCATGAACTGCGCCGGCCGAGCACTGCTGGCCCTGACCGTTGCGCTGGCCACGCTGCCGGTTTCCGCGCAGATGCAGCGCCCGGCGCTGGCGCCGCCTGGCTGTGGCGAAACGCACAACACCTATGGACCCTTCGATTACCGCACGGCCCACCAGTCGCAGCGCTACATCGTCGAGATTGCGCATTTCACGCATGGCGTCGAGACGTTGACCCGAGGTGCTACCGGCCCATTCGGCAACGACATCGGATACACGCTGGCGGTATTTCCCAACCATCCACGCGCCATCCAGTCCGTCGAACGCCTGGCGGAAAAGGAGAAATCGGATCCCGCCAAAGGCACCGACATGACCGTCGAGTGCTATTACGCCCGCGGCATGGCTTTCGTACCGAACGACCTGGTGTTCCGGATGTTCTACGTGAGCTATCTGATCCGGCGCAATCGCATGGACGACGCGCGCAAGTCTCTCGATTACGTGGTGGAGCAGGCCGGCGACAACCCGCTGACGCAATTCAACGCGGGCTTGCTGTATTTCGACATGAAGGACTACGACAAGGCATTGGCCCAGGCGCACCGCGCCATGGCCATGGGCATGACAAGGCCGGAGCTGCGCGACCGACTGAATTCGGTCGGCCGCTGGAAGGATCCCGAGCCGACCGAGGGCCCCGACGCCGCCGCGTCCGCTGCGTCTGCCACTCAGGCCGCCTCGACTCCCTCGCAGACCTCCCGCTGAGCCTCATGCCGCGCGTCAACATCGTCATCCCTGCCTACAACGCCGAGGCCTTCATTGCCGACACCGTCCGCTCGGCACTCGGCCAGACCTTCCCCGATCTGCAGGTGACCGTCATCGACGACGGCTCCAAGGATGCAACGGCCGCGAATGCCGCCCTGGACGACGCCCGCGTGCGCGTCATCTCGCAGGAAAACCGCGGCATGTCGCGCTCGCGCAATCGCGGCATGGCCGAAACGGATTCGGAATTCGTCGCGCTGCTGGATGCCGACGACCTCTGGCACCCGGAAAAGCTGCGCCTGCAACTGCAGGCCTTGCAGGCCAGGCCGGATCACGACTTCTGCTATTCGGCATTCGACGTCTGGCATGGCGAGCCCCGGCCCGACTATTTCAGGCAAACCCGGCAGGGCACCATCGATGAGTCGCGGTCCGGCTGGATCTACCCCGTGCTGGTGCTCGACAACTACGCCCTGCCCTCCTCGGTCATCTGGCGGCGCAGCGCCTGGGATCGCATGGGCGGCTTCCTGACGGACAACCAGCAGACTGACGACTGGGAATACCTGGTGCGCGCCAGCACCCAGCACCGCTTCATACGCCTGGCCGAGTCCTACGTGCTGTACCGCCAGCATCCCGTCTCGCTGTCGCGCCGCATCCCGGCCACCAACACCACCGAGCTGATGCGCGCCGAGCTGATCCGGCGCTTCGGCATGAGTTCGCCAGCCGGGCACGACGTGGACCCCGTCGCGCTGCGGCGCTTCCAGCACAAGGGCTGGTGCAATTTCGCCGACGCGCACACCGCCAAGGGCGATCTGTCGCTGGGCCTGAAGACCTTTGCCGGCCTGCTGCGCAGCGGCCCCGATCGCGGCCACACGCTGACCAAGATGGGCAAATCGCTGTTCCGCCGCTGGGTGCCGAATGACTGAACGCCTGCGGGTCGGCATCAGCGCTACCAGCCTCAACACCGCGCATCTGCGCGGCATGGGCAAATACCTGCTCGAGATGTGCAGCCAGGCCCGGCCCGAGGACGGCGTGGCCTGGACGCTGTTCGCGCAGGACGCGCGCCGCCCCATGCACCTGCCGCGCGAGCAACAGGTGCAGGCCGACATCTTCGACTTCCCCGGCGACCGCTTCTCGCTGTGGGAGCAGGTCGGCATGCCGCGCCGCACGGGTCAGCACCACCTGGACGTGCTGCACTGGGCCGAGAACACCATGGCCTGGTGGCAGCCCTGCCCGGCCGTCGTCACCATCCACGACACCATCCCCTGGGAGATGGAGACCGACACGCGCTGGCAGCACTGGTATTGGCACCGGCTGATGCCGGCGGCCTTCCGGCGATGCGCGGCCGTCGTGACGATCAGCGAGTCGTCCAAGCGCGACATCCTGGCGCGCTGGCCCGAGCTCGAGGCCAAGCTGACCGTCATCCCGCACGGCATTGAAGAGGCCTATTTCGAGCCCCCCATCAGCACGTTGCCGGCCACGCTGACGGCGGCCCTGGCCGGCGCGCGCTTCGCCGTCTATCTCGGTGGGCCGATGCAACGCAAGCGCTTCGACTGGGCCCTGCAGACGCTGGCCGCCCAGCCCGATGCGACGCTGAAACTCGTCGCCTGCGGCTTTGGCGCCGACGCCCGCGAGGCCGCGCGCAAGGCCCTGCCCCACGAGCTGCAGGGCCGGGTCGTATTTGCCGAGTTCCTGTCCGACGCCGAACTGCAGGCCCTCTACCGCGACGCCGTCGCCGTGCTCTACCCGACGCTCTACGAGGGCTTCGGCTTCCCGGCCGTCGAGGCCCAGGCCGCCGGCACGCCCGTCATCTTCAGCCCGCTGGGCAGTCTGGCCGAACTGGTCGGGCCGTTGACGACGCTGGTGCCGGCCGAGGACCTGGCGGCCTGGGCCGCCGCGCTGCACGAGGCCGCGACGCTGCCTCCCGAGGCACGTGCCGACAAGGCGGCCCGTGCCGCCGCCTGGGCCCAGGGCTTTCGCTGGGGCGAGAGCTGGCGCCGCCATCTGGAGGTTTACCGCCGCGTGGCCGCCCAGCGATGAAGCGGCTGGCCGTCATCGTCTGCACCTGGAACCGGGCCGCCCTGCTCGCGACCACGCTGGCCTCGCTCGGCGCCATGCACGCGCCGGCCGACACGGCCGTCGAAGTGCTGGTGGTGGACAACAACTCGACCGACGACACGCAGGCGCGACTCCAGGCCCTGCAACCGGGCTGGCCGCTGGGCCGCCTGCATGTGCTGTTCGAGCCCCGCCAGGGCAAGCAGTTCGCGCTGAACGCCGGCATCCGCCGCGCCCGCGAACTGGGCTGCGATGTACTGGCCTTCACCGACGACGACATCCTCTTCCCCGTGGACTGGCTGGAGAACATCGCCGCCGTCTTCGGCGCCGGCGGCCCGGCCCTGGCCGGCGGACGCACCGAGTTGCAATGGCCCCCCGGTGGCCGGCCCGCCTGGTATCACGACAGCATGGCCGCGGTGGTCGGCGGCGCCGACCTCGGGCCTGAGCGCATCGCGCCGACCACGCCGGACTACGCGCCCGCCGGCGCCAACCTGGTGGCGCGCGCAGCGCTGTTCGATCGCGTCGGCCTGTTCTCCGAACTGCACTTCCGGCACATGGACCTCGAGTTCGGCCAGCGCTGCCAGGCGCGCGGCGAGGCGGTGACCTATGAGCCGTCCCTGTGCATCACTGCGCCCGTCGACGCGGCCGTGCTGACGCGCCGCTATTTCCGCCGCTGGGCCTTCAAGGCGGGCCTGTCGTCCTGGTGGCCGTCCGGCAGCCACGAGTTTGCCGGTGTGCCGCTGTGGCAGTACCTGCAGCTGCTGCAGGATGGCCTGGGCTGGCTGCTCGGGCCGTTGCGGCGCGAGCCCGTGGCCGAGCGTTTTGCGCGCGAACTGCGCCTGCTGCGCTGCTGGGGGCGCGTGGACAGCCGCTGGCGGTCGCACTGGTCTCCGGCGACCTACTCTGCCTGGGTGGAACGCCACTCGCAGAAGAAGCAGGGCCTGTATTGATGAACACGGTCCGCCGCTCGCTCGGCTTCGCCTTCCTGGAGCGCTATCTGCTGATCGGCCTGCAGCTGCTGTCGTTCACGCTGCTGGCACGCCTGCTGACGCCGCAACAGATCGGCCTGTACTCGGTGTCGATGGCGCTGATCAGCATGGCCCAGGTCGTGCGCGACTTCGGCCTCGCCAACTACCTGATCCAGCGCAAGGACCTGGGCCCTGAGGATGTCGGCAGCGCCTTGGGCACCTCGCTGCTGCTCGGCGGCGGCCTGTTTGCCGGCATCCACGCCGTGGCGCCGTGGATCGGCGAGTTCTATGGCGACGCGAGCCTGACGCACATTGTGCGAATCATCTCCATCAACTTCCTGATCCTGCCCTTCAACTCGATCTCGATCGCGCTGCTGCGGCGCGACATGCGTTTCGACGTGCTGATGCGCGTCAACGTCGCCGCCGCGGTCGTCGGCACCTTCACGACGCTGGGCCTGGCCTGGGCCGGCGTGGGCGCGGCCAGCCTGGCCTGGGGCGACGTCGGGGCCAGCCTCATTACCGCGCTGGGTGTCAGCCTGGCCGGCGCCTGGGGGCGGCTCGCCCGGCCACAGCTGCACCGCTGGCGCGAGATCCTGCGCTTCGGCGGCCCGGTCACGGCAGCCAATGTCGTCACCTCGGTGTCCATGGACATCAACGACCTGGCCGTGGGCAAGCTGCTGGACTTCGGCCAGGTGGCCATCGCGAGCCGCGCGCAAGGCCTGATGAACMTCTTCCACCGCGACATCATGGGCACGGTGCGTTCGGTCGCCTACCCGGCCTTCGCCCAAGCCCACCGCGACGATGAGCGGCTGGAGCAGCGCTTCGTGCAGAGCCTGGGGGCTGTCAGCGCCGTCGCCTGGCCGTTTTACGGCTTCGTCGGCCTGTTCGCGCTCGAGGTGCTGCGGCTGATGTTCGGCTCGCAATGGGATGCGTCGGCGCCCCTGGTGCCCATCTATTGCGCCGCCGGCGCGGTCAGCGTGCTGAACAGCCTGATCCCGACGCTGATGTTGGCCGCTGGCCATGCCAAGCTGGTGGCGCTGGCTGACCTCATCATCCAGCCGGTCAAGGCGCTGCTGCTGATCGCCGTCATCTGGCATTGGCGGGCGCTGGAGCCGCTGGCGCTGGGCGTGCTGGCGATGGCCGTGGTGGCCGTGCCCTATTTCTATGCCTTCAAGCAACGCTGCCTGCCCAGTGACTTCGGCGCCATTGCGCGCGAGCTGGGGCGCAATGCGCTGCTGGCCCTGGCCTGCCTGCTGCCCGCCGCCCTGGTGGCGGCCTGGCTGCGCCCGGCCGGCCAACCGCTCGCCCTCCACGCCTTGCTGGCCTGCGCCGGCCTGACCGTGCTGATCTGGCTGGCCGGACTGAAACTGCTTGGCCATCCGCTGTACGCGGAAATCCGCGCTTTCCTCGATCGACGCCGTGCCGCGGCGGCCGCGTCATGAAGGTCTTCGTCGTCATCGTCACCTTCAACGGCGCCGCCTGGATTGCCGGCGCGCTGCAGTCCCTGCGCGACAGCAGCCATCCCTGCACGGCCGTCGTCGTCGACAACGCGTCCACCGACACCACCCGCGACCTGGTGCGCCGGGACTTCCCCGAAGCCGTCCTCATCGAAAGCGCCACCAACCTCGGCTTCGGCCGCGGCAACAACCTGGGCATCGCCCACGCCCTGCGCGCCGGCGCCGACGCGATCTTCCTGCTGAACCAGGACGCCTACGTCACGCCCGAAGCCATAGCCCAGCTCGTGGCCTTCCTGGAGGCCGAGCCGGGCTTCGACATCGTCAGCCCCCTGCACTGCAGCCCCGACCTAGGCCGCGTCGACCCCAACACCCAGAGCGCCTATCTACAGCGCCATGCGCCGGGCTATCTGTCCGACGCTTGCCTCGGCCGCGTGCAGCCGCACTACCCCACCCGCGGCATCAATGCGGCGGCCTGGATGCTGCGCGCCGGGGTGTTCAGCCGTGTCGGCGGTTTCGACCCGCTGTTCTTCATGTACGGCGAAGACGACGACCTCATCGAGCGCTTCGCCCATCACGGCCTGCACACAGCGCTGCTGCCGGCCGCGCGCATCGTGCATCTGCGCGCCAAGGCAGCCCGGCCGCCGCAGAGCTGGGGCAGCCAGGTCACCAGCCGCGGTGAGCGCAAGCGCTCGGAGCTGTTGCTGGACTTCAAGCGCCCCGGCGGCAGCCTGCCCGGCCAGTTGCTGCGGCTGCTGGCCGCTGGCGTCGTGCAGCCGCTGGCTGAGCTGCTTGCCAACCACGACCTGAAGGCCTTCCTCGGCAGCCTGCTGGCCAGCCTGCGTGTGCTGGCGGAGCTGGGCCGCATCCGCCACCATGCCCGTCTCTGCGCCAGGACGGGCGCACATTTCCTGGATCTCGACACCCCATGAACCCCGGCCTGGACTGGCAACTCCACACGCTGACCCCGGTGCAAGGCCTCGGCCCCCACCGGGAGGCCTGGGATCGCCTCAACGGGCAGCTCATGGGCGGCCACGGCATGCTCGATGGCTTGTTCGTCGATGCCCTGCTGCGCCATTTCGCGGCGCAAGGCGTGCTGCTCGCCATCGCCAGCCGCGAAGGCGAGGCCGTCGCCATGCTGCTCATCAACCCCCAGACGCGCGGCCTGGGTGTCTGGTCCAGCTTCCTGCCCTCGCAGACGCAGATCGGCCCCAGCCTGATCCCGGCCGGGTTGGAGCTGCGCGGCCTGCTCGTTGCGCTGCCCGGCTATGCGAGCGAGCTGGACCTGTTGTGCAACGACCCGCACTTCGGCGACCTGCGCGAGCTGCCCAGGCTTCCCGTGCAGAGCCAGCCGCATGCGCTGACGATGAGCGTCAGCCTGAAGGGCAGCTTCGATGACTACTGGGCTCAACGACCGCGCAAGCTCATCCAGAACATGCGCCGCTACCTGCGCCGGCTGCAATCCGAGCCAGGTGGAGAACGGTTGACCGTCACCAGCGCACCCGAGTCGATCGAGGCTGCGGTGCAACGCTATGCGGGGCTGGAGTCCAGCGGCTGGAAAGGCCGCGAAGGCACGGCCGTCAGCAGCGACAACCCGCAGGGGCCCTTCTACGCCGAAGTCATGCGCGAGTTCGCCGCCCGCGGCGAGTCGCTGGTCTACGAACTCTGGTTGGGCGAAGAACTGCTGGCCTCGCGCATGCTGCTGCTGAGCGGTGGCATGGCCGTCATGCTGAAGACGGCCTTCCACGAGCAGTTCGAGCGCTTTGCGCCCGGCCGCATCCTGCTGCTGCGCACGCTGGAGGACTTGTTCACGCGTGCACCAGGCGGCGGCGTCGAGTTCTACACGAACGCCGAATCCGACCTGCTGGCATGGTCCACGTCGCAGCGCTGGATCAACCATGTGAGCGTCTATCGCCACCGCGGCCTGCCGGCCCTCTATGGCCTGCTCAGGCGCGGCAGCCGCGGCTGGCACGGTCGTGCCAGCCAACCGGTGGACACCGACATCATGGTGAGCCGCAGCGGCGCCAGCGTCGACACCTACATCCACGTGCGCGAGCTGCCGGCGGATGCACTTGCCCTGATGCACAAGGCCGAGCAGCGCCATGTCGAGCTGGGTGCAGACTGGTACGCCAACCTGATCGACACCGTCTATGCAAGCGAACCGCAGGCCCAGGTGCGCATCCACGTGCTGCGCCGCCAGGGGCGCGTGCTGGCCGTGCTGCCCACCGTCGCGCAGAGCGGGGCACTGGGCCGTGAAATCAGCGCGCTGTCCAACTTCTACACAGCCATCTACGCGCTGGCGATGGAAGACGACGTCGAGGCCGAGGATCTGCTGCCGCTGACACGCGCCTTGCGACGGACGGGCGGCGGCGCGGCCGCCTATCGTTTCTCGCCGATGGACCCGGATTCGCGAGAGTTCGCGCTGCTCAAGAGGGCTTTGACTCTTGCCGGCCTCAGCACGCATGCCTACTTCTCGTTTGGCAACTGGTATGAGCCGGTGCGCCAGAACTGGGCCGACTATCTAAAGGGTCGCAGCGGCCAGTTGCGCAGCACGATCAAGCGCATGGGCAAGAAGTTCGCAAGTGAAGGCGGTCGGCTGGAGGTCGTGCGCGACGGCGACGCGCTCGAAGGCGCACTGGCCGCCTATCGCGATGTCTACGCCCACAGCTGGAAGGTGCCCGAGCCCTACCCCGACTTCATGCCAGGCCTGATCCGCCTGTGCGCGCGCCGCGGCTGGCTGCGCCTGGGCCTGGCCTGGCTTCACGACAAACCGGTGGCGGCCCAGATCTGGATCATCGCCAACGGCCGTGCCAACATCTACAAGTTGGCCTACGACCAGGCTTACAAGGCGCTGGCTCCGGGCACGCTGCTGACCGCCCTGCTGATGGAGCAGGCGCTCGACCTGGAGCGCGTCCAGGAGGTGGACTATCTGATCGGCGACGCCCCGTACAAGGCCGAATGGATGAGCCAGCGCCGCGAACGCCTCGGGCTGGTCGCCTACGACCCCTTGACGCTGCGCGGCCTGGTCGGCCTGGTGCGCCAGACCGTCGGCAATGCCTGGCGGCGCCTGCACGCACTGCGAAGCACTGCCCATCCCAACGACAATCCCGCGTCCTGACCCCAAGATCCGCATGCAAGCCCAAGCCCTGCCGCCCGACACGCCGTTCGCCTCCGGCTCCCCCCGCTTCAGCGCGCGCGCCGGAGATGCGTTGGCCGCTTGGCGCCAAGCCTATGCCGCGCGCGGCGCCGCCTGCGCGACCGACGTGGGCGGCGAATTCGCCGTCGCGCTCGACCTCCCCGGTGGGGGCAGCTACCTCGCCATCGATCGCTTCGCCGTGCACAGCCTGTGCTACGCCGTGCGGGACGGCCGCCTGCACTTCGCGACGCGGGCCGACGAACTGGCCCGCCAGCTCGGCATCCGCGAGCTGGATACCCAGGCCCTCTTCAACTACCTCTTCCATCACTGCATCCCGTCCCCGCGCACCATCTACGCCGGCATCCACCGCCTGCCGCCGGCCCACTACGCGCTGTTCGAGAACGGCCAGCTGACCGTCGCACCCTACTGGGTCGCGCGCTTCGACGAGCAGGCCCGGCCCAGCTTCGACGCGCTGAAGGAGGAGTTCCACGGCATCCTGCGCGCGGCGGTCAAGGACAGGCTGAGCGCCGACGGCAAGACCGCCTGCTTCCTGAGCGGCGGCACCGACAGCTCCACAGTCGCCGGCCTGCTGCGCGAGGCCACGGGCCAGGCGCCGGCCAGCTATTCCATCGGCTTCGAGGCCGAGGGCTATGACGAGATGGAATACGCGCGCATCGCCGCCAAGGCTTTTGGCGCCGACCATCACGAGTACTACGTGACACCGGCCGATCTGGTGGCGGCCATCCCCGACGTCGCCGCCCATTACGACCAGCCGTTCGGCAATTCCTCCGCAGTGCCCGCCTTCTACTGCGCGCGCAAGGCGCATGACGATGGCTACCACCGCATGCTGGCCGGCGACGGCGGCGACGAGCTCTTTGGCGGCAACACCCGCTATGCCAAGGAGCGCGTCTTCCATGTCTACAGCCAGATTCCGTCGCCGCTGCGCACCGGCGTGCTGAACCCGCTGTTCGTCAACCCGGTCACCGGCAACATCCCGCTGCTCAAGAAGGGCACCAGCTACATCCGCCAGGCCCGCGTGCCCATGCCCGACCGCATGCAGAGCTACAACCTGCTGGACCGACTGGGCATGAGCGAGGTGCTGACGCCAGCCTTCCTGGCCGCCGTGGACACCGGCGCACCGCGCGACCACCAGCGCGCCACCTGGGCCGCCGGCCCGCACGAGGCCAGCCTCGTCAACCAGATGCTGGCCTTCGACTGGCGCTACACGCTGGCCGAGAACGACCTGCCCAAGGTCGTCGGCACGACAGCCCTGGCTGGTGTGGACGTCGGCTTCCCGCTGCTGGACACGCGGCTGCTGGATTTCTCGCTGAAGCTGCCGACCAGCTACAAGCTCAAGGGCCTGAAGCTGCGCTGGTTCTTCAAGGAGGCGCTGCGCGGCTTCCTGCCCGACGAGATCCTGACCAAGAAGAAGCATGGCTTCGGCCTGCCCTTCGGCCCCTGGGCCGTCAAGGACGCGGCGCTGAACGCACTGGCCGCGGAATCACTGCGCGGCGTGGCGGCACGCGGCATCGTGCGCACCGAGTTCGTCGAAAGCCTGCTGACCCAGCGGCTCAAGGAGCATGCCGGCTACTACGGCGAGATGGTCTGGATCCTGATGATGCTGGAGCAGTGGCTGCGCCGGCACGCGCCAGACTACCGGCTCGCCTGAACGACGGGCTGCAAGCCCTCCTGCCGATCAAGCGGTTGCTGACCTATCCACTTTGACGGTTGGGTGCCCTCTTCGGGTCGGGGCATCCATCCCATCACCTGCAACGGCCCGGCCATCCTGACTATTGAGATGCGGTCCAGGCCTCCACTTCGGCAATGCGCGAGAGATAGTAGGCCGAGCTGTTCACCAGCACGCGGATGCGCTGTGTGGTGATGGGCGCGAAGACGAACTGCCGCCACACCTTGTTGTTGTTGATGACGCTGCCGCCCGGCACATCCACCCACCCGGCACCGTTCCAGTACTGGACTTCGAAGTGCAGGATACCGAAGTTGCTGAACGTCATCGCCAGCGTCGGCACTGAGGGCGAGTAGGCGTTGTCCTGCAGCGTGAACACATCGATTTCGCTGATCGTCTGCATGCCGTTGAAGTCGATCTGCACCCAGTCCGGGTAGACGCCCGAAGTGCCATCCGCCCACGCGCCGCCCGCTCCCCAGTTC
>NZ_JBFUMK010000018.1:0-120905 GCF_054049415.1 Roseateles sp. P5_D6
GTCGTGATCCAGGCCTGGGTACAGGACTACAACGAGGTGCGGCCGCATTCGAGCATCGGCCGCATGCCACCCAGGTGCTTCGCACGCCTTCAACGGCAGCAGGCTGTCGAGGAAGGTTCAGCTTCAACCGCCGCACTGGCGATACCCTTGACCCCCAGGGCTCCCTCGCAATGACTGGTACGGCGATTGGGGGCAGGTCACTTCTTATCGCTCGAAATCAGTTGATGGCACCGTCTCGAATTGGGATGTCGAATGGTTTTATCACCTGCCCTTTCCGTTTGAAGCTGTCGAATGGTTTGACATCGGCCTGTCCGAGGAGGGGCCATTCATAGGAAAGCTGCTTCCTAGAGCGAGCATTGACCATCGAAACGAAATCCTGCCAATCTTGGAAAAGATTGGCTTCGACTTCGAGCAGCGTGGCGACGTCGTACGTATCTGGGGTTATTTACCAAGGTCTTACGACGATTTCGCACCTCAATAGCGCGACGACAGGGGCGAGATCGGCAAGAGCCACCCCGTAAAGTAGCGACCCGCCCGACAAGTCACGCGACTTGGGCTTACTAGACAAACGACAGGACACCCCATGGGCGCGCAATGGAAAGCCAAACACAAAGACATCGCCGCCAATGCCAAGGGGCGCCTCTTCGGCAAGTTGTCCAAGGACATCATGATTGCCGCGCGCCACGGCGCTGACCCGAAGGACAACGCGCGGCTGCGGCTGGTGGTGGAGCAGGCGCGCAAGGTGTCCATGCCCAAGGAGACGCTGGACCGCGCCATCAAGAAAGGCGCCGGCCTGACCGGTGAAGTCGTCCACTTCGAGCAGGCCATTTACGAGGGCTTTGCGCCGCATCGCGTGCCGGTGATGGTGGAGGTGCTGACGGACAACGTGAACCGCGCCGCGTCGGACATGCGCGTGCTGTTCCGCAAGGGCCAGCTCGGCACGGCCGGCTCGGTGGGTTGGGACTTCGACCACGTCGGCATGATCGAAGCCGAGCCTGCCACGCCAGGCGCCGACGCCGACACCGCCGCCATCGAAGCCGGCGCGCAGGACCTGCTGCCGCCCGACGAAGAAGGCGTCACCGTCTTCCTGACCGAACCGACCGACCTCGACCTGGTCAGCCGCGCCCTGCCCGAGCAGGGCTTCAAGGTGCTCAGCGCCAAGCTGGGCTACCGCCCCAAGAACCCCATCGACCCGGCGAGCCTGAGCGCTGAGCAGCTGGAGGAAGTGGAGAGCTTTCTCGCTGCGCTGGATGCGAACGACGACGTGCAACACGTGTACGCAGGGCTGGCAGGCTGATTCACCTGGCTCGCCGTGCCAGACGCATGCCGCCCAGACTGACCAACCCGGCAAGCATCAACGCCCAACTGCGGTTTTCCGGCACGGCGTTCACCAGCAGCCCCCGGGCCGACGTCAGGGTGTAGCCGGCTGGCAGCGAATACTCCACGCGCGCGCTGAAGCTCAGAGAAGAGTTCAGACTGGACATCGCGAACTCGAAGCCGCGCTCAAACGGCGTGCCGACCACCGCGGTGAACGAGGCTGAATCGACGCGATGGAGGGTGGGTTGAGTGACGCCGCCACTGAAGGTTGCGGTGCGGCCGAAGGCGAGCACGTCACGTGACGGGTCATTGGCAATCCGATCAGCGACCGCGTTCGCCGAGGCGCTCGGCGTCAGCGAACGTTTGCCGCTGATGAAGGTGTAGCTGGTCAGCACAAAGCCGGAAGCGCTTCGAGCCGTGGTGCCATCGAGGGTGACCGTGACGCCAACCTGCACCGTGGGCGTGGGTCCCGTGATCATGAACTGGTCGAACTGGACGGCATCGATGACGGAGGTCGGCACCGTGGAGGGTGTCGACTTGACGGACAAGTGCATGTCCATCCCATTGACGAAAACATGGGCGCTGCCGCTCGAAGGGCTGCCGTAGTAGTCGGCAAACGAAGCCGTCAGGTCCGCGCCATTCGTCAGCGTGCACGACACGAAGTCGCCGCCCAGCGGCAGCAGGCCGGTACACGTCGAGTGGTCGGAAACGAAGTTGATTTCGCGGGTGACCCCTGGGGCTAGCGGAAGCGCCCAAGTGGCGCTGCTGCAGGCTGTGGCCAGGCAGGCGACGGCCATGAAGCGCCGGGCCGGTGAAAGATCGTTGTGCATTGCAAGCTCCCGTTTGCGCCGCCGGCGGTGCGCAGGCTGCAGTTCGATGATGGAAGGCGCGGCCGCGCCGCACCACCCACGGATGACCCACAGCACTTAGCATGCGGCGATGAACCCATCGCAGCCTGAAGCGGCAGCCGCGCAGCGGTCGAGCGAGTTGCTGGGCGTCATGCGGGCGCTTTCGGCGCAGGCCCCCGGTGCGCTGGACAGCACGGCGGCGCTGGCCCTGCGGGCGCAGACGGATGGACAGGCGGCGCTCGCTGCCGGAGCAGCCGGCCTCGTGGTGCTGGTGGAGCACCTGCAGGCCTGCATCTATCGCCACGCGATGCCCATGCTGGGTGTTCTGACGGCCGTCGGCCCTGACGCGGTCGGCACCGGCATCGAGGGCCTGCTCGCCTGGGCCGGGGCGTCGATTGCCCATGATTACGGTGTGCTGCCCGCATGGCCACCCGCCAACGTGGCGCTGCTGATGGAAAGCGCCCGACAGGCACCCAGCGACGTGTCACTGGCGCTGGCCTGCGCGCTGGGTGAGCTCTGCGAACGCCATGGCGAGGATGCGGAGTTCGAACTGCTGTTCGCGCAGGTCGCAACGGTTGAGAAGCGGCCCGATGCCTCACCCTTCTGGCGCGGCCATTGGGCCATCGTCGCGGCCTGGCATCTGTACGCCTTCGCCAAGGTCGACGAAGCGCGCGAGCGGCTGGTGCTGGCGCAGCAACTGGCAGCCGAACACCATCTACCGGGGTTGGCCGCCGTCGCGGCACTGCAGCGCGCACGCCTGGTGGAGTGCAGCAGCGACCCCACGGCGGCGCTGGCGCTGGCAGCCCAGGCCGCCGCCGCGGGCGATGCAGCCAGCACGCCGCTGTGGTGGGCCGACCAGGCCGATGTGCGCTGCCGCGTGGCCCTGCTTGAGGGCGACTTCCATGCGGCCCTGGGCCACGCGAGGCGTGCCCTGGGCCATTTGCAGATGAGTGGCGCCTGGCCCGGCTACCAGGTCACCTACCTCGTGCAGGAGGGCTATGCACTGATTGGCTGCGGCAATGCCGAGGATGCTGCAGCGCGCTTTCAAGGCTTGGGCGAGATGCAGCTGCCACGCTACCTGGCGGCGCGCCTGCGCTGCCTGGCAGACCTGACCGCACTGATCGCCATCGGCCAGCGCAATGGCTGGGGCGCCCTGCCAAACGCACCCCTGGCCCGCGCCATGCGCACGCTGCGCGAACTGGAGTGGCCCGGCGTGCTGCCGCTGCTGCCGCTGCATATCGGCGAGATCTTCTGCCAGGCCCTGGTTCAGGGCGCCGAGACGGACTGGGTGCGCTCGGCCATCCGCACGCGCCGGCTCGCCGCGCCGGCCGGGGCGCCCGAGGCCTGGCCCTGGTCGGTGAAGGTCCACGCCCTGGGTGGCTTTGAAATGTGCAACGACGCCGGCGCCGTGCGTTCAGCGGAAGGGCGCAAGGCCGCCAGCAAGCCGCTCGAACTGCTGCGCTATCTGGCTTGCCGCGGCACCGAGGCCGCCTCAACCGAGGCCGTGGCCCGCGAGCTGTGGCCCGGTGACGGCCGTGAGGGGCGGCAAAAGGCCTTCGAGGTCACCGTCGCGAGGCTGCGCCGCCTGCTGGCCCACGACGCCGCCTTGCTGGTGCAGGACCATGGCGTGCGCCTGAACGCGGACTGCGTCTGGGTCGACGTGCAGGCCCTGAACGACCGCCTGACTGAGCACGAGCACTCACCTGCTGGCAGCTCTGCCGCCGCCGGGGCCCTGGACGCCGCCCTCAAGCTCTACCGTGGCCCCTGCCTGACGCTCAGCGAGCAGACTTGGGCGCTGGCTGCGGCCGAGCGCTGGCGGGCCCGCCTCGCCGCGGCGCTGCTGCGTGAGGCACGCGACGCAAGCGTCGACGCCACGCAAGCGCGGGAATGGACGCTGCGCGCTGTGTCCGCCGACCCCGGCATCTCAAGCCATGTGGCTGCGCCAGCGACCCATCACTTGTAGAACGCAGCGATCTGGGGGATGAATCTCTCCGGATTGCCGCCGACCAGATTCGTCAAGACGACGACGGCCAAGCCCTCGTCCGGATAAACGATGAAGGCCGCGCGGTTGCCGCCGATGCCGGCGACCTGCCTTTTCGGGCTTGATGCAAGCACCGGCCAGCCGGCCGCCCAGCTGCCTTCAGCACCACTGCTCAGCTTCTCGGGTGTCCACATGCGCTGCGCGCTGGCCGCGCTGATGAACCGGCCACTGGACAGCGCGACGATCCAGTTCGCCAGCTCGGTGGCCGTCGTCTGGATGCCGCCTCCCGCATGGAGGCTGTAGGGCATCTCGTAGACCCAGTGAGACAGGCGATCGGCATCGTCCGGCGCGAGCGTTCTGCGGGGAAAGTGGCTGTAGATCGTTGCAGCGTTCGCCACGAGGTCATAGCTGTCGCCGAACGTCGTCAGCGGCATGTCGGCCAGCGCGAACTGCCGCTCTTTCATGTAGCGCTCGTAGGGCATCTTGGCCTGCTTGACGATGATCTGAGCCAGCAGGCCGTAGTTGGTCTGGTTGTAGGCAAACTTCTCACCGGGCGGCGCTTCCATGGGTTGCTGTTTGACCGCCTTCCACATGGCCGCTTCAGTGCTGCCAGTGACGGGGCCGGGTTGATCGACGATGTCGGGCAGCCCCGAGGTGTGCGCCAGCAACTGCCGCACGCGGATGGGCTGCCAAGCGCTCGGCAGGTCATCGAGATAGCGGGATACCGGCGCCTCAAGATTCACGAGGCCGGCCTCGGCCAACTGCATCAACGCAACGCCTGTGAGCGGCTTGGTGCCGGAGTTGAGCGGGAACAATGTCTTGGCCGTTGCTGGCACACGGTTTTCGACGTTGGCCCAGCCATAGCTTTCGGACAGCACGATCCGGCCGTCCTTGACGACCGCAACCTGCAGCCCCGGTATGCGCCGTTCCTTCATCGTCTGTTGAATCAGGCGGCGCGTCTGATCGTTCGAGGTTTCGATGGCATCAGCGGCGCGGCCGAGGCCAGGCAGTGCCAACAGCAATGCCGCCGTCAGGATGACGAGGGTCTCTCTTCCAAATTTCATAGGCTGTTCAGGACGGAGCGTGGGTGAGTTGAGGTGTCGAACCTTGGCGCAACCCGTCATCGTGCGGCAGCTTCTGACCGATGACGTAAGTCAGAGAGGTTGAGGGGCGGCGCTTGATCCCACGTCACACTGCGCCAGCAACCACTGCTCGAAGGCCTTGACCGCCGGCCGCGACTTGGCCGCCGGGTCGACGATGAGGCGATAGGCCCGCGCCGACGCGATGCCGGCATCAAACGGCGTGACGAGCTGGCCGCTGGCCAGCAGCGCGTCCACCAGCGGCCGCCGGCCCAGCGCCACGCCCTGCCCCGCAATGGCGGCGGCGATGGCCTCGGAATAGCTCGAGAAACTCAAGCGCGCCGCCGGCCGCAGATCGACCAGGCCCCAGGCGCTCAGCCAGGGCTCCCATTCGGCCGGCATGCCGGCGCTGTCGCCGTCCATGGCCAGGTGCAGCAGCGTGTGCCGGGCCAGGTCGGGCGGCTCGCGCAGCGCCAGGCCCAGTTCGCCCACCAGCCGTGGGCTGCAGACCGGCACCATCGATTCGGCGAACAGCTGTTGGCCCTGAGCCGCGCCGACCGGGCTGTAGCGGATGGCGAGGTCAAAGCCCTCGCTGGCCAGGTTGCGGTTGCCCAGGCCGGCATCCAGGCGCACGTCGATGCCCGGGTGGGCACGGGTGAAGCCGGTCAGGCGTGGGATCAGCCACAGCGACGCGAAGCCCGGCGTCGTCGTCAACGCCAGCATCTGGCGCTGGTGCGGCTCACGCACCGCACGCACGGCCACACGCAAGGTGTTCAAGGCCGTCGAGCAGGCGGCGTGCAGGCGCTGGCCATCCTCGGTCAACGCAAGCGCACGGTGGCGGCGCTCGAACAGCGTCACGCCGAGTTCGTCCTCCAGCGCGCGGATCTGCCGGCTCATGGCCGACTGCGTGATGAAGCGCTCTTCGGCAGCCTGGGTGAAGCTCAAATGCCGCGCCGCCGCCTCGAAGGCGGCCAGCAACTGCAGCGGCGGGAGGTGGTCGACGGGCTTTGTTGGCATGCGATGGCGGAATGCGAAGCCTTCCGAATGATCGTTTGTCGGCAAGGTGGCCAAGCGGCACTATCCGCGTCAGACGGCCGCAACGCAAGCATGCCAACCCGGCATGCCAGTCCGCCGGCCCAGGAGCACACCATGCTGATCGACGTCCCCCGCACCCGGCTGTTGCTGCAACGCGGCCAGATCTCGCGCCTGCCCGAGGCCCGCGCCACCCATCTGTGCAGCGCGTCCGGCACGCTGTGGATCACCATCGACCACGATTCGCGCGACATCGTGCTGGAACCCGGCCAGTGCTTTGTCGTGCAGACCGATGAGGCGGTCACCGTCAGCGCGTTGAGCGGCCCGGCGGTGCTGGACCTGAGGCCGGCGGCGACCGGAGCGCGGCAGTGAACACGCTGCTGGCGCCAGCGCCCGTCGCCACCGAGGCACCCGAGCATTGGATGCTGGCCGGCGGGCACCAGGTCCGCCTGCGCCCCATTGCCGCCGCGGATGCCGCTGCCGAGCAGGCCTTCTTCAGCGCGCTGTCGCTGGACTCGCGCCACAAGCGCTTCCATGTCGGCCTGCGCGAACTCAGCCCCGCATTGCTGAAGCTGCTGACCGAAGTTGACCAGAGCCAGCACGTCGCCTGGGTGGTCGAAGCCCAAGCCCCCGGCCATCCCGTCATTGCCGACGCGCGCTATGTGCATGACGAAGACCGCCCCGAGCGCGCCGAGTTCGCGCTGGCCGTCGCTGACGACTGGCAGGGCCGCGGCCTGGGCCGGCGCCTCATCGCCCACCTGACGGCCCATGCGCGCCGCCACGGCGTGCAGCGCCTGCATGGCGACATATTGGCCGACAACCGCCGCATGCTGGCGCTGATGCGTGATCAGGGCGCCCGCTTGACAGCCCATCCAGACGGCGCACAACTGGTGCGCGCGGTGCTCTGCACGAATGATCCGGCGATTGATGCCTGAACTAAGGACACTCAATGACGAACAAATTCAGCAACTTATTGATTTGCATTTGATTTTCGTAATAAATTGAGGACAAAATTCAGGACACGACTCCTGAATCATGTCCGCAGACCTCACCAGCCTCGAACAACTCCTGCGGCCACGCGGCCCTCTGGGGCTGGCGGACATCGCCGCGGCCCTGGGCTGCTCAACCAAGACCGCCCAGCGATTGGTTGCGGCGGCCGGTGTCGCCGTCGTGGCGGCGGGTCAGACCCGGCGTCGGCGCGTCGCTTGGCGACGTGATTTCCGTGGCCAACGCGTTGAGGCCCAGCTCTACCGCATCGCTGCCGATGGCCGTCCTCAGGCCCTGGCCCAATTGCGCCCGATCTGGCCGCAAGGCTGCCATCTCGACACCCTGGCCGCCGCCTGGCCGGCGCCCGACGCCGCACGCGACGGCTGGTACGAGGGCCTGCCCTATCCGCTCTATGACCTGCGGCCGCAGGGTTTCCTGGGCCGCAACTTCGCGCGCCGGCATGCCGCCGGCCTGGGCCTGTCCCCCGACCCACGCAGTTGGGACGACGATGCCCTGCTATTGGCCCTGAGCAGTCTCGGCGACGACCTGCCGGGCGAGTTGCTGGTGGGAGACGCCGTCCTGCGCCGTTTTCTCGATGCCAGGCTGGCGTCGCCGGCGCCGCTGCATGAGGCAGGACTGCCAGCCCGCTACGCCGAACTGGCAGCCCAGGCCATGGAAGGCGCACTGCCCGGCTCATCGGCGGGCGGCGAATTTCCCAAGTTCACGGTGGCACGCGAACTGGCAGGCATGGCGACACCGCATTGCGTCGTCAAGTTCTCGGGCGCCGACGAGTCCGCAACGGTGCAGCGCTGGCGCGACCTGCTGGTCTGCGAGCAGCTTGCAGCGGCGGCCTTGGGGCTGGAGGCGGCGCACACCCGGCTGCTGGCACATGAGGGGCGCCATTTCCTGGAAAGCGAACGCTTCGACCGCATCGGCCCGCACGGGCGGCGAGGGGTCGTCAGCCTCGAAAGCGTCAATGCCGGCCTCGTCGGTGAGGCCACGAACGACTGGACCCGGGTGGCCGCTGCACTGGCCGTCCACGGCCTGCTGAGCACGGCGGATGCCGAGCGGGTCGCCGAGCGCCAGCTCTTCGGCCAACTCATCGCCAACAGCGACATGCATGGCGGCAATCTGTGCTTCTTCCACGACGCCGCGGGTCTGAGCCTGGCGCCCAGCTACGACCAGCTCCCCATGCGCTACGCACCGCTGGCCGGTGGCGAAGTGCTGTCCCCGCCGCTCACACCCATCCTGCCGCTGCCGACGGAGCGGGATCGCTGGCTGCGTGTGCTGCCCCGCGCACGCGGGTTCTGGCAGGCCGCCGCGGCGGATGAGCGCATCAGCCTACCGTTTCGCATGCTGTGCGCCGACAACGCCGCGGCGCTTGAGCAGGCAGCCTCCGTCGCATGAACCGTTTGCTCCTCATCACGCTGCTGCTGGCTCTGGGTGTTGTCGTGTTCAGCCTGGCCGCCGGCGAATGGCTGACCCGCCCGGCCCGCGACTCCATCGGCCCACCACCGCCCGATTTGCGGGCCGAGGCGCTGCGCCTCCCCTACGGCGATAGCCAGCAGGTCAGCGGCTGGTTCCTGCCCGGCCGCCCGGGTGAAGGCGCGGTGCTGTTGCTGCACGGCGTGCGTGGCAACCGGTTGCAGATGCTGGAACGCGCCCGCTGGCTGCAGCGCGAGGGCATTGGCAGCCTGCTGATCGACCTGCCCTCGCATGGCGAAAGCAGCGGTGACCGCATCAGCTTCGGCCGCCGCGAGGCGCTGGGCGTGCAGGCGGCACTGGGCTGGCTGCGCGCCCGCCTGCCGGGCGAAAAGCTGGGCGGCATCGGCGTGTCGCTGGGCGGCGCTTCGCTGTTGTTCGCCGAGCGCCAACCCGAGCTGGATGCGATGGTGCTGGAGTCCGTCTACCCCACCATCACCGATGCCGTGCAAGACCGCCTGGTGGCGCGCCTCGGCCCGGCCGGCGCATGGGCCGCGCCGCTGCTGTTGCTGCAGATCCCGCTGCGGCTCGGTCTCGGTGTGCATGAGCTGCGTCCCATCGAGGCCATCAAGGCTGTTCACGCGCCGCTGCTGGTCGCGTCGGGCACCGCGGATCGCTCGACGCGCTGGGTCGAGACGGAGCAGCTTTTCGCCGCGGCGCCCGAGCCCAAGGCGCTCTGGCCGGTGCCGGGCGCCGGCCACGAAGACCTGCACGACTTTGACGCCTCGGCCTACCGCGGTCGCCTGCTGCCTTGGTTGCAATCACATTTGCGCAAAGCCGGTGGCTGACAAGGCCAAGCCGGCGCCGGCAAGATGCCTGCATGTCTACCATGCCCCCGCTCTCCATCCTTGACCTGGCGCCCGTCGTCGAAGGGGCCACGACGCGTGAAGCCCTGCTGAACAGCCTGGACCTCGTGCGCCTGGCCGACACGCTGGGCTATACGCGCTACTGGGTGGCCGAGCACCACAACATGGAAGGCGTGGCCAGCTCGGCCACTGCGGTGCTGATCGGCCAACTGGCCGCGGCGAGCCAACGCATCCGCGTCGGCGCCGGCGGCATCATGCTGCCCAACCATGCGCCGCTGACCATCGCCGAGCAGTTCGGCACCCTGGCCGAGCTCTTCCCCGGCCGCATCGACCTCGGCCTGGGCCGCGCGCCCGGCACCGACCGGCCGACGATGCGCGCGCTGCGGCGCAGCCTGGAGAGCAGCGGCGAGGACGGTTTCCCCAACGATGTGCTGGAGCTGCAGAGCTACCTCGCGCCACTGGCCGCGCAGGCGCAAGTGCGTGCCGTGCCGGGCCAGGGCACCGAGGTGCCGATCTGGTTGCTGGGCTCCAGCCTGTACTCGGCCCAGCTCGCCGCTCACCTCGGCCTGCCCTTCGCATTCGCGTCGCACTTCGCGCCCGAGATGCTGATGCAGGCGCTGCAGATCTACCGTTCCACCTACAAGCCCAGCGCTCGCCACCCCAAGCCGCATGCGATGGTGGGCCTGAACATCATCGTGGCGCCAACCGACGACGAGGCGCAGTACCTGTTCACGTCGGCTCAGCAGCGCTTCCTGGGCATGGTGCGCGGCCGGCGCGGCAAGCTGCCCGAGCCGGTGCCGAGCATGGATGCGCTGTGGTCACCGGCTGAGCGCATGCAGGTGGAGCGCATGCTGAGTGAATCCATCGTCGGTTCGCCGGAGACCGTGCGCGCCGGGCTGGCGGAAACGAGCGAGCGCACGCAGGCGGATGAATTCATCGTCGCCTGCGCAGTGCATGACCATGCACTGCGCAGGCGTTCGTACGAGCTGCTGGCGCGGCTCTGAGTTGCGCGCGCTGTCCGAGTCACCGTGAATAAGTGCCTCGGCGTCCAGCCAGTCTGGAATTTCATAGGGAAGCTTCGCCTGAAGCGGCCCTTGCCCCATCGACGCCATCCGGGCTTGCGGCACACTGCGCGCATGCCCGCCGCCCAGCCCGCCGCCCCGGCCGAGGTCGCCCCGACGCTGTTCAAGAACGCCAGGGCCTTCGAGGCCTGGCTGAAGAAGAACCACGCGAAGTCCGACGGCCTGTGGCTGATGATCGCCAAGCGCGGCGCGGCCGAGCCCAGCGTCACCTACCCCGAGGCAGTGGAGATCGCGCTGTGCTGGGGCTGGATCGACGGTCAGAAGAAGGGGCTGGACGACCAGCACTTCCTGCAGCGCTTCACGCCGCGGCGTGCGCGCAGCGTCTGGTCCAAGATCAACGTCGAAAAAGTGGCCGCGCTGATCAAGGCGGGCCGCATGCAGCCACCCGGCCAGGCGCAGGTCGAGGCCGCCAAGGCCGACGGCCGTTGGGCCCAGGCCCACGACGGCGCGAAGACGTCCACCGTGCCCGACGACCTGGCGGTAGCGTTGGATGCGAATCCGCCGGCCAAGGCCTTCTTCGCCACCGTCAACGCGAGCAACCGCTACGCCGTGCTCTGGCGCATCCAGACCGCCGTCAAGCCCGAGACGCGTGCCAGGCGCATCGCGCAACTGGTGGACATGCTCGCCCGCGGCGAAACGGTGCATATCTTCAAGCCCAAGCCCAAGCCCGGCTAGGCCATCAGCGCTGCCCCCCACCGGCCAACGCACGGACTTGCAGTTCCGACAGCCGATAGCTGAGACGCAGTGGGTGCGGCAGATCTGAGCCCGATGCGAGCGCATGCAAACCCAGACCTACTACGCCGTCACCGCCCCGCGCCTGACCTTCCAGCCGCTGGCCGACTCGTCCACTGACGTGGAAGTGGCCGTGCTCGGCGGCGGTTTTGCGGGCCTGGCCGCGGCTCGCGGGCTGCAGGAGCGCGGCATCACCAGCGTGGCGGTGCTGGAGGCGCAGACCATCGGCCATGGCGCGTCAGGGCGCAATGGCGGTTTCGTGTTCGGCGGCTACAGCCGCGACGCGGCGGACTTGGTGAGCGACCTGGGCTTGGCAGCGGCGCGTGAGTTCTACGCTCATAGCCGCGAAGCCATCGCACTGATCCGCTCGCGCATCGAGGCCCACGCCATCGACTGCGACCGGCAAGAGGGCGGCGCTCTGCTGCTCAACTGGTTCAGGCACAGCGCACGCGCCGAGCGCCAGTTGCGCGATCAGGCGCGCTGGCTGCGCGAGAACTTCGGCGTCACCTGGGACGAAATCGAGCCTGCCCAGGTCCGGCAGTGGCTGGACACGCAGCGTTATGGCGGCGCTCTGCTGGAGCGCGATGCCTTCCATTTCCATCCGCTCAAGTACGCGTTGGGGCTGGCTCGCGTCATCGAGCATGCCGGTGGCAGGGTGCACGAGCACAGTGCCGTGATGAGCATCGAGCGCCTTGCCACCGGTGGCTTCGTGCTGCGCACCTCACATGACGCCTCGATCCGCGCGGCCCAGGTCGTCGTGGCCGGTGGTGCCCATCTGAAGGCCATGCTGCCAGCCCTGACCGGCGCGCGCCTGCCCATCGCAACCTATGTCATCGCGACCGAACCGTTGCCGCCCAACCTGCGACCGATCCGCACGCCCGCCGCCCTCTACGACAACCGCTTCGCCTTCGACTACTACAGAGCGCTCGCCGATCACCGGCTGCTATGGGGCGGCCGCATCTCCATCCAGGAGCGCGACCCGGCCCGCATTGCGCAGATGCTGCAGGCGGACCTGCTCAAGGTTTATCCGCAGCTCGCCGCGGTGCGCGTCTCGCATGCCTGGGGTGGGCTCATGAGCTATGCCCGGCACAAGATGCCGCAGATCGGCCAGCTGGCGCCGGGCCTGTGGTTCGCTCAGGCCTTTGGCGGCCATGGCGTGGCGCCGACGACGGTGGCCGGCGAATGGCTGGCGAACGCCATCAGCGGCCGCGCGGACCTGCCCGCCGCCTTGCGGCGCTACGGATTGACGCCGGTCTTCGGCCAGGCGGGCCTGCTGGCGGCCCAGGCCACCTACAGCTGGGCCGAGCTTCGCGACGCGCTCAAGGAGAGGCTGCCCGGCTGATCACTTGATGCGCTGCTTCTCGAGCTTGCGCGCCAGCGTGCGCCGGTGCATGCCCAGGCGCCGCGCCGTCTCGCTGATATTGAAGTCGGTCTCGGCCAACACCTCGTGGATACGCTCCCATTCCAGCGTCTTGATGGACGCGGTCTGGCGCTCGGTCACTTCCACGTCGGCATCGCCCTGCTTGCGCGCGAAGGCGGCTTCGATGTCGTCTGTGTTGGCCGGCTTGGCGAGGTAATGGCAGGCCCCGAGCTTGATGGCCTCGACGGCCGTCGCGATGCTGGCATAGCCGGTCAGCACGACGATCAGCACCTCCGGGTCCCAGCCATGCAAGGCCTGTACGCAGGACAGGCCCGAAGCGCCGCCAGCCAGTTTGAGGTCGACGACGGCATGGCCGAGTTCCTCGTCCTCGGGCAGCTCGTCGAGCAGGGCCTTCATGTCGTCCAGGCCGGTGGCTCGCAGGCAACGCCAGCCGCGGCGCTCGAAGGAGCGCGTCAGCGTGTGGGCGAAGCTGTCGTCGTCCTCGACGATGAGCAGCAAGCGGTCTGCGTCAGCGGGCATGAGTGGCGGATTGTCGCGGCAGCAGCGAAGCCAGAGGCAGCGTCAGCACGACCTCTGCGCCACCGCCCTCGCGGTTGCGAGCCTCCAGCCGCCCGCCCAGGGTGCGCGCGACGTTGACCGACAGGAAGAGGCCCATGCCACGGCCCGGCTGGCCCTTGCTGCTCTGGTAGGGCTCGCCGAAATGCTTGAGACGGTCGGCGTCGAAGCCGGGGCCGTTGTCGCGCACGCTCAAGTGCAGCGTGGCTTCGTCCGGGCAGGTGGCGACGAGGGTCAGCGGCATGCCTGGCGCCGCCTCGAGAGCGTTGTCGAGCAGGTTGGCGACGACCTGCTGCAATGCGCTGTCCGAGATGATCTCGACCTCGGGCAGGTCCTTGTTGCGCAGTGCCAGATCCGCGCCTGCGTGGGCGGCCCGCCAGTCCTTGGCCAGGCTGTCGGTGAAGGCCTGCAGCGTCGTCAGCCGCGGTGCCTCGCCGCGCATCTCGCCGGCCGACATCAGGATGCCCGTGACGATGGCCTTGCAGCGCAGGATCTGGCGCTGCATCTCCTCGATCTCCTCGCGCAGCTCGGGCTCGCCCGCAAACGGGGCCATATGGGCCCAGTCGCCCAGGATGACGCTGAGCGTGGCCAGCGGCGTGCCCAGTTCATGTGCGGCGCCACTGGCCAGCAGGCCCATGCGCACGATGTGCACCTCCTCGGCCGCGCGCTGCTGCAGCTCGGCCAGCTCGGCGTCGCGTTGGCGCAGGTTGCGGTTGATGCGCACGATGAAGACGCTGAGCAGGCCGACATTGAGCACGAAGCACAGCAGCAGGCCGCCCAGGTAGTTGGGCGACAGCGTCGTCGGCGAGGACGCGTCCAGCAGCAACGGCCGGTGCCATTGCGTCAGAAGGACGAAGCCCGACACCGCGCTCAGCATGACGGCCATCAGATAGGCCGGCCGCAGCAGCACCGAGGCCACGGCGACCTGCAGCAGATACAGGTAGATGAAAGGGTTGTCGCTGCCGCCGGCCAGATAGAGCTGGCCGGTCAGCACGCCAACGTCGACCAGCAGCGCGATGCAGAGCTCGATCTGGGACACCGGCTGCGTGAGCTTGTTGCGCCAGATGCTGAAGAGGTTGAAGACAACGAGGATGCCGAGCAGGCTCAGCATCTCGGCCCAGGGCAGCGTGATCGCCAGGCCGACATGCACGACGAGCACGGTGGCGAGCTGGCCGACGACGGCCAGCCAGCGCAGCTCGATGAGCTGGCGCAGGTTGGCGCGGCCAGCGCGACGCTCGGGCGCGACGATGACTGGCTCAGCAGGTTCGGCGGTGGGGAGCAGCGGCGTGGGGTTCAAGGCAGGGAGCGGCGGCGCTCTTCGCGGAGCAGATAGATGGCGGCAGCCGCAGACATGGCCGCGAGCGCCAGCCAGGTGATGGCGTAGACGGCGTGATTGTTGGCGAAGCGGATCACCGTCAGGCCGGGGCGCGGATAACGCAGCGGCTGGGCGGGATCGGCGGACTCGTCGACAAAGAAAGGAGCGACGGGGCCCGTCAGGCCAAGTTCGGTCGCAATGCCAGCAACATCGCGCGAGTACCAGCGCCCTTCTGCAGGCACGTTCTTGCGCAGCGGGCCGCCGCCGGTTTCGGTCAGGCGCAGCAAGCCCGTCAGCTCGACGGGGCCGGCAGGCGCGGAATGCTGTTCGGGCGCGCGCTGCTCGGGCGGCACAAAACCGCGGTTGACGAGGACAGTGGTGCCGTCATCCAGCCGCAGTGGTGCCAGCACCCAGTGGCCGCCACCGAGTTCGGTCGTGGCCTGCACCAGCACCTCGCGCGGCTCGAAGCGGCCGCGCAGACGCAGAGGGCGGTATTCGTCGGCTTTCGATACTGGCGCGGAAGCGCCCGGCGGCACCACCGGCTCGGCGTGAACCTGCCGTTCGACGCGAGCGATCAGATCCTCTTTCCAGCCCAGGCGCTGGACCTGCCAGGCCGCCAGCGCGAGAAAGCCCAGGCTGGCCAGCGCCGCAGCAACGATCAACGCCATGCGCGCCGCGCGATTCATGACGCCCTCTCGGCACGCGTAGTGCCTGTTGCGGGCCGAGCGCCGGGCCGCTCCCTAGCCGGCCCGCACTGACGATGTGCTTGCGGCTCGATGCCGCAAGCATCGCCGTCCCCTCGGGGGCTGAGGCCGGACATGGCGAGTCCTGAGGACTCGCCATGCCTGCCGAAGCGCTGCGGGCTCTGGCCGCAGCGCGGTCCCGACCGGACACGTCCGCGTTCAGCGGGGCGAGGCTGGGCGAGGGGCTTCACACCCTAGGGCATGTTGCGCATCGCGGCGGGATCGGGCGTCGGCATCATGTTGGCGTTCATGTGATACATGACCCAGACCGAGCCGGACAGCATGATGACGACCAAGGCGCCGGTGAACAGCAGCGCCAGCATGGACCAGCCCTGCTCGACTTTGGCGTTCATGTGCAGGAAATAGATCATGTGCACGACCATCTGCACGGCCGCGAAGCCGAGGATGACCAGACCCGTGAGTTTGGGTGTGGGCAGCACCTTGCCCATGACCAGCCAGAAGGGAATCGCCGTCAGGATGACCGACAGGACGAAGCCGACGGCATAGCCCTTGAAGCTGACGTGGAAGTCGCCGTCGTCATGGTGGTCGTCGTGGTGAGCGTGGTCGGCCATCACAGCACTCCCATCAGGTAGACGAAGGTGAAGACGCCGATCCAGACGACGTCCAGAAAGTGCCAGAACATCGACAGGCACATCAGGCGGCGGCGGTTGGCGGGCGTCAGGCCGAGCTTTTGCACCTGGATCATCAGCGTGACCAGCCAGATGCAGCCGAAGGTGACGTGCAGGCCGTGGGTGCCGACCAGCGTGAAGAAGCTGGACAGGAAAGCGCTGCGGCCCGGGCCGGCGCCCTCGTGGATGAGGTGGTGGAACTCGAACAGCTCGATGCCCAGGAACCCCAGGCCGAACAGGCCGGTGATGGCCAGCCAGGCCAGCATCTGGTTCTTGCGCTTGGCCTGCATCGCGATCATCGCGAAGCCATAGGTGATGGACGAGAACAGCAGCAGGCCCGTGTTGACGGCCACCAGCGGCAGGTCGAACAGGTCGGCGCCCGATGGGCCGGCCGCGTAGTTGCGGCCCAGCACGGCATACACGGCGAACAGCACCGCGAAGATGAGGCAGTCGCTCATCAGGTAGAGCCAGAAGCCCAGCATGGTGCTGGGCTGCGGATGGTGGTCGCCGGCGTCGTAGAAGACGGGCGCGGCGCCGTTGACGTGAGAGGTCGCAGTTGCAGTCATGTCAGCTGTCTCCCGGTCAGGCAGCGGAAGCAAGCGCGCGGCTGCGCTCGTCCTCGGTGCGGGTCACCGCATCGGCCGGGATGTGGAAGTCGCGGTCGTAGTTGAAGGTGTGGACGATGGACGCGATGACGGTGGCCGCAAAGCTCGCCGCCGCGATCCAGTACATATGCCAGATCAGCGCGAAGCCCATGGCCGTGGCCAGCATGGCGATGATGAATCCGGCGCCGGTGTTCCTGGGCATGTGGATGGCCACGAAGCCTTGGCGAGGGCGCTCGGCATTGCGCTGCTTCATGTCGTGCCAGGCGTCCATCTCATGGGCGATGGGCGTGAAGGCGAAGTTGTAGTCCGGCGGCGGCGAAGACGTGGACCATTCCAGCGTGCGGCCACCCCAGATGTCGCCCGTGGTGTCGGCCAGTTCCTTGCGGCGCCAGACGCTGACGGCGATCTGGATCAGGAAGGCAGCGATGCCCAGCGCCACGACGCCAGCACCAAGAGCGGCGACGACGAAGTAAGGCTGCAACGTCAGGTCGTCGAAGTGGCTGACGCGGCGCGTGATGCCCATCAGGCCCAGCACATAAAGCGGCGTGAACGCCATCCAGAAGCCGATGAACCAGCACCAGAACGAGACCTTGCCCCAGAAGGCATCCAGGCGGAAGCCGAAGGCCTTGGGGAACCAGTAGTTGATGCCAGCGAAGGCGCCGAACACCACGCCGCCGATGATGACGTTGTGGAAGTGGGCGATCAGGAACAGGCTGTTGTGCAGCACGAAGTCGGCCGCCGGCACGGCGAGCAGCACGCCGGTCATGCCGCCGATGGTGAAGGTGATCATGAAGCCCACCGTCCACAGCATCGGCACCTCGAACTTGATGCGGCCGCGGTACATCGTGAACAGCCAGTTGAAGATCTTGGCGCCCGTCGGGATCGAGATGATCATCGTCGTGATGCCGAAGAAGCTGTTCACGCTGGCGCCCGAGCCCATCGTGAAGAAGTGGTGCAGCCAGACGAGATAGGACAGGATGGTGATGACGACCGTGGCATAGACCATGGACGCGTAGCCGAACAGCTTCTTGCGGCTGAAGGTGGACACGACCTCCGAGAAGATGCCGAACACCGGCAGCACCAGGATGTAGACCTCGGGGTGGCCCCAGATCCAGATCAGGTTCACGTAGAGCATGGCGTTGCCGCCAAGGTCGTTGGTGAAGAAGTTGGTGCCGAGATAACGGTCGGCCGTCAGCAGGGCCAGCGTGGCGGCCAGCACCGGGAAGGTCGCGACGATCAGCACGTTGGTGCACAGCGAGGTCCATGTGAAGACGGGCATCTTCATCATGGTCATGCCCGGCGCGCGCATCTTGATGATGGTAGCGATCAGGTTGATGCCCGAGAGCGTCGTGCCCACCCCCGCGATCTGCAGTGACCACAGGTAGTAGTCCACCCCCACGTCGGGGCTGGCCAGGATGCCCGACAGCGGCGGATAGGCCAGCCAGCCGGTCTTGGCGAACTCGCCGATGAACAGCGAGATCATGACCAGCACAGCGCCACCGGCCGTCATCCAAAAGCTGAAGTTGTTCAGGAAGGGGAAGGCCACGTCGCGCGCGCCGATCTGCAGCGGCACGACATAGTTCATGAACCCGGTCACGAAGGGCATCGCGACGAAGAAGATCATGATGACGCCGTGGGCCGTGAAGACCTGGTCGTAGTGGTGCGGCGGCAGGAAGCCGGCGTTGTCGGCAAAGGCCATGGCCTGGTGGGCCCGCATCATCAGCGCGTCAGCGAAGCCGCGCAGCAGCATCACCACGCCGAGGATGATGTACATGATGCCGATCTTCTTGTGGTCGATGCTGGTGATCCAGTCGGTCCACAGATGGCCCCAGAGGCGGAACTTGGTGATCAGCGCGAACACCAGCGCGCCGCCCAGCACCACGGCAATGAAGGTGGCGATGAGGATGGGCTCGTGCAGCGGCAGCGAGTCCCAGCCCAGGCGGCCGAGGATGGGGTGGAGCTGGTCAGCAGCCTGGTGCTGGGCAACGACGGGATTGGACATCGGTCGGTCTCAGTTCTTCTGCGCGACAGCCGAGGCGTCGGCGATCTCGATGGGCAGGCCCAGCGGATTGGTCGGCGTGCACAACGCGGCCACGACGGTGCGCTCGCGCTTGTTGCCCTCGGCATCGCGCCATGGGCTGCGGATGGTGCTGGCCACGCCGCCCTTGCCGGCACCGCCGGCCGCGTCGATGGCCATCATCTGGCTGGCGCACATCTTCTTGCCGTCGACGCAGCGGTCGACGATGGCGCTCCAAAGGCCGGGCTCGACACTGGCGAAGCGGCGAATGGGTTCCTTGGTGCTGGGCTGCTCGAGCTTGAGGTAGTCGGCACGGGTCAGCGTGTTGCCGCCGGCCTTGTTGCCGTCGACCCAGCGCGCGAACTCTTCGTCCGTCAGGCCGTGGAACTTGAAGCGCATGTCCGAGAAGCCGGCACCGCTGTACTGGGCCGACAGGCCGTCATAGACGCCGGCCTTGTTGATGACGGCGTGCAGTTGGGTCTCCATGCCCGGCATCGCGTAGATCATGCCGGCCAGGGCGGGCACGTAGAAGGTGTTCATCACCGAGGTCGACGTGAAGCGGAAGTGGATGGGGCGGTCCACCGGCGCGGCCAGTTCGTTGACGGTCGCGATGCCCTGCTCGGGGTAGATGAACAGCCACTTCCAGTCCATGGACACCGCATAGACCTCCAGCGGCTTCACGTCGGCGGCGACGGGCCTGCCCTCGGCGATGCGGTCCAGCGGGCGGAAGGGGTCGAGCTTGTGGGTGCTGATCCAGGTGATGGCGCCCAACGCGATGATGATCAGCAGCGGCGCGCCCCAGATGACGAGTTCCAGGCGCGTGGAATGGTCCCAGTCCGGCGCGTACGTCGCCTCCTCATTGGACTGGCGGTAACGGTATGCAAAGAGCAGCGTCAACGCGATCACCGGGACGATGATCAGCAGCATCAGCAGCGTGGATGTGACGATGAGCTGGGCCTGCTGTTGCGCGATGTCGCCATGCGGCTTCATCACGATCCAATCGCAGCCAGACAAAGCGAAGCTGGCTGACAAGACCAGGGCGCTGTTGAGGAGAGACTTGTTGGGGTACATCCTGAGGCGCGCGCAAGGGTTAACGATCTTGCTCGCAGCGATGGAATGTAAGTTGATTGAGGTAAATCAACGATTGGACATTTTGTCCAAGGCACAGACGGAGACAAGCCCGAAATGGCAGTTGCAGGTAGTACTTTCCATAGCCCTCAATCGGGTCCCGTGACCACCCGGACGGACGAGGATCTGGCCCCCGGCGATATCGCAGTCGGCGTCATCATCGGCCGCGCGTCGGAGTATTTCGACTTCTTCGTCTTCGGCATCGCCTCGGTGTTGGTCTTCCCGCAGGTCTTCTTCCCCTTTGCCGACCGCCTGACCGGCACGCTTTACGCCTTCMTGGTCTTTGCGCTGGCATTCGTCGTCCGACCGGTCGGCACGCTGATCGGCATGTCCATCCAGCGCCATTTCGGCCGCTCCGCCAAGCTGACCGCCGCCCTCTTCCTGCTCGGCTGCTCCACGGTCGGCATGGGCTTGCTGCCCGGATATGCCGAAGCCGGTAGCGCGGCCATCTGGCTGCTGGCGCTGGCCCGCGTCGGCCAGGGCCTGGCCTTGGGCGGCTCCTGGGACGGCCTGCCCTCGCTGCTGGCGCTGAACGCGCCGCCCGACCGCCGCGGCTGGTACGCCATGCTGGGCCAGCTCGGCGCGCCACTGGGCTTCTTCGTCGCCTCGGGCGTGTTCCTGTACGTGTTCGGCAGCCTGGACGCCAAGGATTTCCTTTCCTGGGGCTGGCGTTTCCCCTTCTTCACGGCCTTCGCGATCAACGTCGTCGCGCTGTTCGCCCGGCTGCGCCTGGTCGTCACGCACGAGTACGAGAAGCGCATGGAAGAGCAGGAACTCGACCCCGCCTATCTGCGCGAGCTGCTGCCGGCCCAGGGCCACCACATCGTCATCGGCGCCTTTGCCGCCCTGGCCAGCTATGCCCTCTTTCACCTGGTGAGCGTGTTCCCGCTGTCCTGGGTGGCGCTGTACGGCACCGAGGGGATCGAGGACTTCATGAAGATGGAGTTGCTCGGTGCGGCCTTCGCTGCCGTGGCCATGCCCATGTCCGGGCTGATCGCCGACAAGATCGGCCGGCGCAGCTACCTCGGCACCATGGCCCTGGCCATCGGCGTGTTCGCGCTGTTCGCCCCCTTCATGCTGGGCGGCGGCAAACCCGGCCAGGCCGCCTTCATCCTGATCGGCTTCGTGTTGCTGGGCCTGTCCTACGGCCAGTCCGCAGGCTCGGTGACGTCCAACTTCCTGCCGCACTTCCGCTACACCGGCGCGGCGCTGACGGCCGACATGGCTTGGCTGCTGGGCGCGGCCTTTGCGCCCGTCGTGGCCCTCTTCCTGTCCTCGCGCTTCGGCTTGGTGTCGCTCAGCCTCTACCTGCTGTCGGGCGTGGTTTGCACGCTGGTGGCGCTGCGGGTGAACAAGCGGCTGCAGGCGGCGGCCGTCGTTCAAGACTGAGGACCCGCGCTCCGGCAAAGGCGGGCTCTGGCCCGCCTTTATTTTGGCGCGACAGTTTCCTTTATCTGAAAGTTTCCATACACTTAGCCATCACGGAAACTTTAGAGCCGCCATGTCCCTGACCCTGCACTACCACCCGCTGTCCTCCTACTGCTGGAAGGTCCTGATCGCCCTCTACGAGAACGGTGCGCCGTTCGAAGCCCGCAATGTCAATCTCGGCGACCCGGTGGCACGCACGGCCTATGCAGCGCTCTGGCCCACGGCCAAGATCCCGCTGCTGGTCGACGGAGACCGCGTGGTGCCCGAGACCTCCATCCAGATCGAATACCTGGACCGCCGCCATCCCGGTCGTGTGCAACTGCTGCCCGAGGACTTCGAGGCGCAGCTGGAGGTGCGCTTGTGGGACCGCGTCTTCGACCTGCACGTGATGACGCCCATGCAGCGCTTCATCGCCCAACAGCTGCGCCCCGAGGCCGAGCGCGACGCGGCCACGCTGACCGGCGCGGTCAACGACTTGGGGCTGGCCTACGACCTCATCGAACGCCGCCTCGGCGACCGCACCTGGGCAGCGGGGGACTCTTTCACGATGGCCGACTGCGCCGCCGCACCGGCGCTGTTCTATGCCGCCATCGTGCGGCCTTTCTCGCCCGAGCACCAGAAGCTCAGCGCCTACTTCGAGCGCCTGCTCGCCCGACCTTCGGTCTGGCGCTGCATCGTCGAAGCTCGTCCCGTCTTCCAGTATTACCCGCTGCGCCATGCCCTCCCCGCTCGCTTCCTCGCCGACTGACGCTCGGCTGGACCGCCTCTTCGCGGCGCTGGCGGATGGCAACCGGCGCGCGATGGTCGACCAGCTCAGCCGCGGGCCGGCCTCGGTGTCGGACCTCGCCAAGCCCTTGGACATCGCCCTGCCCTCGGCGTTGAAGCATCTGGCGGCACTGGAAGCGGGCGGCCTTGTGCAATCGGACAAGGCCGGTCGCGTGCGCACTTACCGCATCGCGCCCGATGCCTTTGGCGGCCTGGAGGACTGGGTGGCCACGCGCAAGGCGATGTGGCATCGCCAGTTCGACGCCCTCGACGCCCTTCTCGAAGAACAGGACAAACAACCGTGACGACGACTCCCGCTGCCCACACCAGCTTCGTGCTGGAGCGCCGCTTCAAGGCCTCGGCCACCCGCGTGTTCGCCGCCTGGGCCGATCCGGCCACCAAGCAGCGCTGGTCCGACTGCCATGCCGAGATGAACGCCACGGAGTTCAGCATGGACTTCCGCCCCGGCGGGCAGGAGATCTACCGCAGCGCCCTGCCCGACGGTACCCAGCTCGCCGTCGACAAGCTGTTCCTGGACATCGTGCCGCAGGCGCGCATCGTCTTCGCCTACTCGATGGCGGCAGACGGCCGCGCGCTGTCGGCCTCACTCGTCACCGTGGAGTTCGCCAACACCCCCGCGGGCTCGACGCTGAAGCTGACCGAGCAGCTCGCCTATCTCGACGGGCACCAGGACCTGGAGCAGCGCCGGCGTGGCACCGAAGAAGGCCTCGACCGGCTGTTGCTCGAAGTCGACGCCGCTTAACCGAACGCCTTGCGCGCGTTCTGGAACATTCGCAACCAAGGGCTGTGCAGCGCGCGGTCGCCGCTGGTCCAGCTCATCTGCACGTTGCGGAACACGCGCTCGGGGTGAGGCATCAGCGCGGTGAAGCGGCCGTCGGCCGTCGTCACCGAAGTCAGGCCGCCTGGGCTGCCATTCGGGTTGAACGGATAGGCCTCGGTCGCCTGGCCGTGGTTGTCGACAAAGCGCATGGCCTGGATGACCTTGGCTGCATCGCCCTGGCGCGCGAAGTTCGCAAAACCCTCGCCGTGAGCGACGGCGATGGGCGCGCGGCTGCCGGCCATGCCCTTGAAGAAGACACTGGGCGAATCCAGCACCTCGACCAACGCGAGGCGGGCCTCGTACTGCTCGCTCTGGTTGCGCGTGAAGCGCGGCCAGGCGTCGGCGCCCGGGATGATGGGCGCGAGTGCGGCCAGCATCTGGCAGCCGTTGCAGACGCCCAGCGCCAGCGTGTCGGCGCGTGAGAAGAAGGCGCGGAACTGCTCGGTCAGCACCGGGTTGAACATGATGCTGCGCGCCCAGCCTTCGCCGGCGCCCAGGGTGTCGCCATAGCTGAAGCCGCCGCAAGCGACGAAGGCTGCAAAGGCGTCCAGCTTGACGGCACCCGACTGCAGGTCGCTCATGTGCACGTCGAAGCTGTCGAAGCCGCCCAGCGACATCGCATAGGCCATCTCGACATGCGAGTTCACGCCTTGCTCGCGCAAGATGGCGACCTTGGGGCGGGCACCCGTTGAGACGAACGGTGCTTCCGGCGTGAACGTCAGGTGCACGTGCAGACCAGGGTCATCCGCCTTGCCAGCCGCCGCGTGTTCAGCATCGGCGCCGGCCGGGTTGTCGCGCAGTTTGGCGATCCGCCAGCTCACCTCATCCCAGGTCTGCTGCAGCGCCGTGAGGTCAGCAGCAAAGACCTTCTTCGCATCGCGCCAGACTTCCATCTGTCGCGCCGCATTCGGCTTGGCCACGACATGCGAATGCTTGGACAGGCCATGCGCGCGCAGCACCTGCATGACGGCGTCGCGTTCGGCCGCGCGCACCTGGATCAACGCGCCCAGTTCCTCGCTGAACAGCGCGCGCAGCGTCAGCTCCTCGCGACGGGCGCTGACCTGGGCGGCCCAGTTCTTGGAGTCGCCCATGTCGGCGCGGCTGTCGCTGATGCCGTCCCCTTCGGTGACCAGCATGTCCACGTTCAGGCTCAGGCCGGTCTGGCCAGCAAAGGCCATTTCGCAGGCAGCCGCCCACAGGCCGCCGTCCGAACGGTCGTGATAGGCCAGCAGCTTGCCCGCGGCCCGCAGTTCGTTGACGGCATTGACCAGCGAAACCAGCTGTTGGGGCTCGTCCAGGTCGGGCACGTCGGCGCCGAACTGGTTCAGCGTCTGCGCCAGGATCGATCCGGCCATGCGGTGCTGGCCCTGGCCGAGGTCGATGAGGATGGCGCACGAGTCCTCGCGCTGCCATTCCGGCGTCAGCGTGCCGCGAACGTCGGCGATGCTGGCAAAGGCCGTGACGATCAGCGACACCGGCGCGGTGACCTGTTGGCCATCCCACTTGGTGCGCATCGACAAGGAGTCCTTGCCGACCGGGATCGAGATGCCCAGCGCCGGGCACAGCTCCATGCCGACGGCCTTGACCGTGTCGAACAGCGCAGCGTCTTCACCCGCTTCGCCGCAGGCGGCCATCCAGTTCGCGCTGAGCTTCACGCGCGGCAGCTCGAAGGGCGCGGCCAGCAGGTTGGTGATGGCCTCGGCCACGGCCATGCGGCCGGAAGCCGGCGCGTTGACGGACGCCAGCGGCGTGCGCTCGCCCATGCTCATCGCTTCGCCGGCAAAGCCGTTGAAGTCGGCCAGCGTGACGGCGCAGTCCGCCACCGGCACCTGCCAGGGGCCGACCATCTGGTCGCGGTGGTTCAGGCCGCCCACGGTGCGGTCGCCGATGGTGACGAGGAAGCGCTTGGCTGCAACGGTCGGGTGGCGCAGCACGTCGAACGCCGCCTGCTCCAGCTTGACACCGGACAGGTCCAGCGCGCCGCCGCTGCGGGCCACGCGCTTGACGTCGCGCTGCATCTTGGGCGGCTTGCCGAGCAGCACGTCCATGGGCATGTCGATGGGGTGGTCGGTCACTTCCGTGTCGCCATCGACCAGCTTCAGGTCGCGCTCTTCGGTGACGACGCCGACGACGGCGAAGGGGCAGCGCTCACGCGCGCACATCGCCGCAAAACGATCCAGGCTGCCCGGCGCGATGGCCAGCACATAGCGCTCCTGGCTCTCGTTGCACCAGATTTCYTTCGGYGCRAGRCCSGWCTCYTCSAGCGGCACCTTGCKSAGGTCRAARCGSGCGCCSMGGCCGGCSYCGTYGACAAGYTCCGGGAAGGCRTTCGAGATGCCRCCSGCGCCGACGTCGTGGATGGCCAGCACCGGGTTCTCTTGCCCGAGGCCCCAGCAGTGATTGATGACCTCCTGCGCACGCCGTTCGATCTCAGGGTTGCCGCGCTGCACGGAGTCGAAGTCCAGGTCGGCCGTGTTGGTGCCCGCCGCCATCGAACTGGCCGCGCTGCCGCCCATGCCGATGCGCATGCCGGGGCCGCCCAGCTGGATCAGCAGGCTGCCGGCCGGGAACTCGATCTTCCTCGTCAGGTCCGAGCGGATGGTGCCCAGGCCGCCGGCAATCATGATGGGCTTGTGATAGCCGCGGCGCACGCCGTCCACGGTCTGCTCGTAGACGCGGAAATAACCCGCCAGATTCGGCCGGCCGAACTCGTTGTTGAAGGCCGCGCCACCGAGCGGGCCCTCGATCATGATCTGCAGCGCCGACGCGATATGCGCCGGCTTGCCCACGGGGTTCTGCTCCCAGGGCTCGTTCAAACCCGGCAGATGCAGGTTGGACACCGAAAAGCCGGTCAGGCCCGCTTTGGGCTTGGAACCGCGGCCGGTGGCGCCTTCATCGCGGATCTCGCCGCCAGCGCCCGTGGACGCACCCGGGAAGGGCGAGATGGCCGTCGGGTGGTTGTGCGTCTCCACCTTCATCAGCACCTCGGCCTGCTCGGCGCGGGCCGTGTAGGCCGAGCCCGGCGCGTCGGCGGCCATCCAGCGCTGGATGGCGTGGCCTTCCATGATGGCGGCGTTGTCCGAGTAGGCGACGACCGTGTGCTGCGGGTTCAGCTTCTCGGTGTTGCGGATCATGCCGAACAGGCTCAGCGGCTGGGCCTCGCCATCGACGATGAAGCTCGCATTGAAGATCTTGTGACGGCAGTGCTCGCTGTTGGCCTGGGCGAACATCATCAGTTCGACGTCGCTGGGGTTGCGGCCGAGCTTCCTGAAGTTGGTGTCGAGGTAGTCGATCTCGTCGGCCGACAGCGCCAGGCCGAATTCAACATTGGCCTTCTCCAGCGCCGCGCGGCCCTGGCCGAGTACGTCGACATGCGCGAGCGGCTCGGCCGTGCGTTCGTCGAACAGATGGGCGGTGGCTTCGCGGGTGAAGCACACCGACTCGGTCATGCGGTCATGCAGCAGTTCGGCGCAGGCCTGCAGGTCGGCTTCGCTCAGCGACTTGGCGCCGCCGAGCAGGCCGGGCTTGAGGGCGACGCGGTATTCAACGACGCGCTCGACGCGCTTGAGCGCCAGGCCGCAGTTGCGTGCAATGTCGGTGGCCTTGGACGCCCAGGGGCTGACCGTACCGAAGCGCGGCGCGACGACGACGAGGTCGCCGGTGGCTGCAGCTGCGGCCGGTTCGCCATAGGTCAGCAGCGCCTCGAAGCGCTGGAGCGCATCGCCGGCCATCGCCGTGTCCGTCCAGACCCAGTGCACCGCGCGGGCACTGACGGCGCTGATGCGCTCGTTGACCTGTTGCAGCCGGCCCAGCAGGGCTTGGGCACGGAAGGCGGACAAGGCGTTGCCGCCCTCGAAACATTGCAGATGCAGGGTGCGGGTCATGGCGTCGGGAGGCGGGGCCGCGCGGCCGGCGTAAGGGGAAACCAGCATTCTAGGCGGCCGCAAGCGCCGCGCCGGCTACGCGCCCAGACTGAGACCGCGACTGCGCAACCAGGCCTCGGCCTCGGCGACGCTGGCGCACCCGTGGAAGTTGGTCAGCGTGGCGGCGCGGGCTGCCATCGGCTGGATGATGAGGGCCTGGAAACTGTCGGGGATGACCGTGGCCGCCGCGGCGAGGTCATGGGCCAGGGCGTCTTCGAAAAAGGCCCAGATGCCATCCAGCGCCTCGGGCGTGGCGCCTTCCCAGGCGGCGGTGTCGCTCAGCAGGCCCCAGGGACGGCCGGCACGCTCACGAGCCAGGCGGCCGCCCTCTTGGCGCAGCCGCGTGGCGGCCACCTCGTTCCAGGTCCCTTCAAGGCGCAGAACCAGCACATCGCCACGCCAATTGAGGCTGAAGCGGCCGTGCTGGCTCCACGCTCTGGTCATGGCGCTTTCATTCGGCCGACGACGTCGCGCACCTCGGCCATCAGTGCCGGCACATCGATCGTGACCGGTTGGCGCTCACGCAGCACCTGGCGGCCGCCGATCCAGACATTGCTGACGTGCTCGCGGCCGGCAACATAGACAAGCTGCGCCGCGGCGTTGTACACGGGCTGGCATTCGACGCTGTCCAGCGACACGGCGACGCAGTCGGCCAGCTTGCCGACCTCCAGCGAACCGAGGTCGTCGGCGCGGCCCATGGCCTTGGCGGCACGGATGGTCGCCATCTCCAAAGCGGTGCGCGCCGTGGCCACGGTCGGGTCGCCAGTGATGCCCTTGGCTAACAGCGCTGCTGAGCGGATCTCACCGAACATGTCGAGACGATTGTTGGACGCTGCGCCGTCGGTGCCAAGCACCGTATTGACGCCAGCGGCTTCCAGGCGTTGGAGCGGCATGACGCCCGAAGCCAGCTTCAGGTTGGAGTTGGGGTTGTGCACCAGGTGCACGCCGTTCTTGGCCATCAGCTCGATCTCGGCGTTATTCAGGTGGACCATGTGGACCGCGATCATGCGTTCGTTCATCAGTCCCAGCTTAGTCAGCCGTTCCAGCGGCCGCACGCCGAACTGTTTCAAACCGTCTTCCACCTCGCCCGCCGTCTCGTGGATGTGGCAATGCATCTGGATGTCCAGCTTCTCGGCCAGGTCGCGCAGCTTGATGAAGGTCTCGTCGGACACCGTGTAGGGCGCGTGCGGCGCACTCGTCCAGTCCAGCAGCTTCTCGCCCTTGTACTGTTCGTAGGCGGCGATGCCCTTGGCGATGTAGTCGTCGGGGCCCGAGGCATAGCCGGTGGGGAAGTCGATGACGTTCATCGACACGGCGGCACGCACGCCCGAGTCCACGGCGGCACGGGCCATCGCGGTCGGGAAGAAGTACATGTCGTTGATGTAGGTCGTGCCGCTGCGCAGGCCTTCGGCGGCCGCGAGCTTGGAGCCCAGATACGTCCACTCCTCGCTGACCCACTTCTTCTCCAGCGGCCAGATGTGGTTCTGCAGCCAGTCCATCAGCGGCACGTCATCGGCCACGCCGCGCAGCAGCGTCATGGCCGAGTGGGCATGGGCGTTGATGAGGCCGGGAATGAGGATCTGCTCGGGCAGCTCGACGCGCTCGGCCTGGGGATACTGGGCCAGCAGCGTCTCGCGCGGGCCGACGGCCGCGATGCGCTCGCCGTCGATCAGCAGCGCGTGGTTTTCCAGCGTGTCTTCGCCGGCCTTCATGGTCAGGATCCAGCGGGGCAGCAGCAGGGTCTGGGGCATCTTGTTCTCCTTGTGGGATTCAGTTTGTTTGCGTGAGGAGTTGCTCGACTTCCGCGCGGCGCGGCATCGCGTCCTGCACGCCGGCGCGGGACACGGCCAGGGCCGCTGCGGCCTGGGCGAAGGCGAGCGCGTTCTCGATGGGCTGGCCCTCGGCCAACGCGGTGATGAGGGCCCCAACGAGGGTATCGCCAGCGCCGACGGTGTCGACGGCCTTCACGACACGGGCGGGCACGCGGCGGACACCTTCCGCGTCGATCCAGCACAGGCCTTCGGCGCCCAGCGACACGAGGACCGCCGCCGGGCCTTTGGCGCGCAAGGCCCGGGCCAGCGTCTCGGGTTCGGCGGCGCCACCGCCCAGCGTCGTGATCAGGGCCTGGGCTTCCAGCGCATTGACGACGAGCAGGTCGACCAGCGGCAACAAAGCCTCACAACCGGCGCGAAAAGGTGCGGCGTTCAGCACGGTCTTCACACCGGCCGCGCGGGCGCGCTCGAAGGCTCGGGCGACGCTCTGCAGCGGTAGCTCCTGCTGGGCGACCAGCCAGCGCAGACCCGCCATGTCCAGGGCTTCGACCTGCTCCAGCGGCAGCGTGCCGTTGGAGCCGGCGACGGTGACGATCTGGTTCTCTGCGTCCTCGGCACCGACGACGATGAGCGCCACGCCGGGCACCTCGTCGGCTGGCTGGGCAATCGCGCGCGTGTCGACGCCTTCCGCGATCAGTTGGGTCACCATGGCCGCGCCGTTCTCCAGCAGGCCCACCCGTGCAGCCAGTGCCACGCGGGCACCTAGGCGCGCCGCGGCCACGGCCTGGTTGGCGCCCTTGCCGCCCAGGCAGGAGCCGAAGCGCTGGCCGCGCAGCGTCTCGCCCGGCAGCGGCAGCCGCGGCGCATGCACGATGAGGTCGCGGTTGACGCTGCCGAGGACGAGGATCTCAGGACGGGTCATCAGGGTTCCCAAAACGAAAGAACCCCTCGGGAAGACCGAGGGGTTCGCATGAGGCGCTAAGTGTCGTTCAGCGATCAGCGCTGGGCGATGGGCTTGACGTCGCGCGGCGTGGCGCCGACGAAGAGCTGGCGCGGGCGGCCGATCTTGTACTCGGGGTCGCCGATCATCTCATTGAGCTGGGCGATCCAGCCGACCGTGCGGGCCAGCGCGAAGATGGCGGTGAACAGCGGCACGGGGATGCCGATGGCGCGCTGCACGATGCCCGAGTAGAAGTCGACGTTCGGATACAGCTTGCGGGCAACGAAGTACTCGTCTTCCAGCGCGATCTTTTCCAGCTTCATGGCCAACTCGAACAGCGGGTCGTTTTCCAGGCCCAGCTCGCTCAGCACTTCGTGGCAGGTCTCGCGCATCAGCTTGGCGCGCGGGTCGTAGTTCTTGTAGACCCGGTGGCCGAAGCCCATCAGCTTGACGCCGGAGTTCTTGTCCTTGACCTTGTTGACGAACTCGCCGATGCGGGCAACGCCGCCCTGCTTCTGGATGTCGCCCAGCATGTTCAGGCAGGCCTCGTTGGCGCCGCCGTGCGCGGGGCCCCACAGGCAGGCCACGCCGGCCGCGATGGCCGCGAACGGGTTGGTGCCCGACGAACCGCACAGGCGCACGGTCGAGGTCGACGCGTTCTGCTCATGGTCGGCATGCAGCGTGAAGATGCGGTCCATGGCGCGCACCAGCACCGGGTTGGGGCTGTAGTCCTCGCAAGGCGTGGCAAACATCATGCGCATGAAGTTGCCGGCGTAGCTGAGGTCGTTCTTCGGGTAGATGTAGGGCTGGCCGACGGTGTACTTGTAGGCCATGGCCACGAGCGTGGGCATCTTGGCGATCAGGCGGATGGCCGAAATCTCGCGGTGCTCGGGGTTATTGATGTCGGTGCTGTCGTGATAGAACGAGGACATCGCACCCACCAGGCCGGTCATGACGGCCATCGGGTGGGCGTCCCGGCGAAAGCCCCGCAGGAAGAACTGCATCTGCTCGTTGACCATGGTGTGGTGCATCACACGGTCTTCGAAATTGGCCTTCTCGGCCGCGTTCGGCAGCTCTCCGTACAGCAGCAGATAGCAGGTCTCAAGGTAGTCGCAGTTCACCGCGAGCTGCTCGATGGGGTAGCCGCGGTAGAGCAGCTCACCCTTGTCGCCGTCGATGTAGGTGATGGTCGAGTTGCACGACGCCGTCGACAGGAAGCCGGGGTCGTAGGTGAACTTGCCGGTCTGCGCGTAGAGCTTGCGGATGTCGATGACATCCGGGCCGATGCTGCCCTTGTACAGGGGCAGGTCCATCGAGGGGCTGCCGTCGGAGAACGACAGGGTGGCTTTCACGTCGGACGGGGTCATGGTGCAGTCCTTTGAGGCTTTGAAAAACTGGTGTCAGGTGCGCAGATCGGCGAGCACGCCTCGCACGGCAATGGTGTCGATTTCACCACTGGGTTCCTTGCGGCGCAGTAACAGATCCAAAAGGTCGTTGTCGGCCAGGTCCATCAGCGCAGTCAGGCCTTCGGCATGGCTGAGGCTGATGCCTTCGGGATGACGGTTGAAGAAGCGCTCGATGAAGATGTCGTTCTCGAGCAGGCCCCGACGGCAGCGCCAGCGCAGCTTGGAGAGTTCCCGTTCACCGATCACTTCAGCCATCGTCAGACCGCGCGGCGGACCATCAATTCCTTGATCTTGCCGATGGCCTTCGTGGGGTTCAGGCCCTTAGGGCAGACGTCCACGCAGTTCATGATGGTGTGGCAGCGGAACAGGCGGTACGGGTCTTCSAGGTTGTCCAGGCGCTCCGCGGTGGCTTCGTCGCGGCTGTCGGCGATGAAGCGGTAGGCCTGCAAGAGACCTGCCGGGCCGACGAACTTGTCGGGGTTCCACCAGAAGCTCGGGCAGCTCGTCGAGCAGCTCGCGCACAGGATGCACTCGTACAGGCCGTCCAGCTCCTCGCGCTCGACGGGCGACTGCAGCCGCTCCTTGTCGGGCGGGATGTTGTCGTTGACGAGATAGGGCTTGATCGAGTGGTACTGCTTGAAGAACTGCGTCATGTCGACGATGAGGTCGCGCACGACGGGCAGGCCCGGCAGCGGCTTCAACGTGATGGTGCCCGGCAGCGTCAGCATATTGGTCAGGCAGGCCAGACCGTTCTTGCCGTTGATGTTCATCGCGTCCGAGCCGCAGACGCCTTCGCGGCAGGAGCGGCGGAAGGACAGCGTCGGGTCGACGGCCTTCAGCTTGACCAGGGCGTCGAGCAGCATGCGCTCATGGCCATCCAGCTCGACCTCGAGGGTCTGCATGTAGGGCTTGGCGTCCTTGTCGGGGTCGTAGCGGTAGATCTGGAAGGTGCGCTTCATGATGTCTTGATCCTTGCTCGGCGCGGCGTCAGAAGGTACGGACCTTCGGGGGCACCGACTCAACCGTCAGCGGCGTGAGATTGACAGGCTTGTAGTCCAGGCGGTTGCCTTCGGAGTACCACAGCGTGTGCTTCATCCAGTTCGCGTCGTCGCGGTTCGGGTAGTCGTTGTGCGCGTGGGCGCCACGGCTCTCGGGGCGGGCGGCGGCCGAGATCATCGTGGCCTGGGCGGCTTCGATGAGGTTCTCGACTTCCAGCGCTTCGACACGGGCCGTGTTGAAGACCTTGGACTTGTCCTTCAGGCCGATGCTGCCGACACGCTTGGCGATTTCCTTGATCTTGGCCACGCCTTCGTCCATCGACGCCTGCGTGCGGAACACGCCGGCGTGCTGCTGCATGGCGGCGCGGATGTCGTTGGCGACGTCCTGCGAGTACTCGCCATTGGTGGCCGAATCCAGGCGCGCCAGGCGTGCCAGCGTCTTGTCGGCGGCGTCCTTGGGCAGGTCCTTGTGGGACTTGGTCTTCAGGTTGAAGTCGACGATGTGGTTGCCGGCCGCGCGGCCGAACACGAGCAGGTCCAGCAGCGAGTTGGTGCCCAGGCGGTTGGCGCCGTGCACCGACACGCAGGAGCACTCACCCACGGCGTAGAGGCCGTTGATGATGTCGTTGGGCTTGCCGTTCTTGGGGATGACGACCTGGCCATGCACGTTCGTCGGGATGCCACCCATCTGGTAGTGGATGGTCGGCACGACAGGAATCGGTTCCTTCGTGATGTCGACGTTGGCGAAGTTGTGGCCGATCTCCAGCACCGAGGGCAGGCGCTTGGCAATCGTCTCGGCGCCCAGGTGGGTCATGTCCAGCAGCACATAGTCCTTGTTGGGACCGCAGCCGCGACCTTCCTTGATCTCCTGGTCCATCGAGCGCGACACGAAGTCACGCGGTGCCAGGTCCTTCAGCGTCGGGGCATAGCGCTCCATGAAGCGCTCGCCGTTGCTGTTGCGCAGGATCGCACCTTCACCGCGGCAGCCCTCGGTCAGCAGCACGCCCGCGCCGGCCACGCCGGTGGGGTGGAACTGCCAGAACTCCATGTCTTCCAGCGGGATGCCGGCACGCGCCGCCATGCCCAGGCCGTCACCGGTGTTGATGAAGGCGTTGGTGGAGGCCGCGAAGATGCGGCCGGCGCCGCCGGTGGCCAGCAGCACGGTCTTGGCGTGCAGGATCTGGACCTCGCCCGTCTCCATCTCCAGCGCGGTCACGCCGACGGCATCGCCCTCGGCGTCGCGGATGATGTCCAGCGCCATCCACTCGACGAAGAASTKSGTGCGCGCCTTGACGTTCTGCTGATAGAGCGTGTGCAGCAGCGCGTGGCCGGTGCGGTCGGCCGCGGCGCAGGCGCGCTGCACGGGCTTCTCGCCGTAGTTGGCGGTGTGGCCGCCGAACGGGCGCTGGTAGATGGTGCCGTCGGCATTGCGGTCGAAGGGCATGCCGAAGTGCTCAAGCTCGTAGACGACCTTGGGCGCCTCGCGGCACATGAACTCGATGGCGTCCTGGTCGCCCAGCCAGTCCGAACCCTTGACGGTGTCGAAGAAGTGGTAGTGCCAGTTGTCCTCGGACATGTTGCCCAGGGACGCGCCGATGCCGCCTTGCGCGGCGACGGTGTGCGAGCGGGTCGGGAAGACCTTGGACAGCACGGCCACGTTCAGGCCGGCCAATGCCAGTTGCAGCGAGGCGCGCATGCCGGAGCCACCGGCCCCGACGATCACCACATCAAACTTACGGGTCGCAAGCTGCGCCATCAGAGTCTCCACAGAACCTGGATCGCCCAACCAGCGCAACCCACAAGCCAAACGAGCGTGAACACCTGCAGTGCCAGGCGCACGCCGACAGGCTTCACGTAATCCATCCAGATGTCACGCATGCCGACCCAGGCGTGATAGGCCAGGGACAGGATGGTCACGAAGGTGATGACCTTCATCCACTGCTGGGAAAAGATCGCCGCCCAGCGGTCATAGCCGAGGGCGCCGGGCATCAGCACCTGCACCAGCAGCACGACGGTAAACAGGGCCATCAGCACGGCGGTGACGCGTTGCGCGAGCCAGTCACGCAGGCCGTAATGCGCACCGACGACGATGCGCTTGGAGCCGAAAGTACTCATTGTTGTTGTCCTCGAGGGCTCAGTACAGACCGAACAGCTTGGCGCCCAGCAGCAACGTCAGCAGCGTGCTGAGGACCAGTGTGACCATTGCCGAGTTGTGGCCCTGGGCCTTGCTGACGCTGTGCGTCGCGTCCATCCACAGGTGGCGCACGCCGGCGATGAAATGGAACAGATAGCCCCAGATCAGGCCCAGCGCCACCAGCTTGACGAACCAGCCCGGGATGCCTGCGAAGCCGGCCACGAACACGTTCGTGAAGGTCTCGAAGGAGATTTCCGTGCTCAGGCTGCTGTCCAGCATCCAGACCACGAAGGGCAGCAGCAGGAACATCAGGAAGCCGCTGATGCGATGCAGGATGGAGACGATGCCGGCAGGCGGGAGGCGGTAGCTGACGATCTGTGTGACGTGAATATTGGTATAGACCGGTCTTTTCTTGACACTGTCCGTCATGGTCGAGCCTGCGTAATCAATGTGAAACCGAAAGATTCTAGGGCCTAGATCCCCGTCAACCTTCGCACTTGCTGCACTGCGGCATTGTCAGATTCAGTTCAACTCATTGAGGTAGTGGTCTGCTTCGGTGTGGTAAAGCCCGCGACGCAATTCGACCGGTCGGTCGCCATAGGTGAACGCCACGCGCTCGACACTGAGCAGGGGTGCGCCGTCGGCAACACCCAGCAGTTCGGCGGCCTCGGCGGTGGCCGCCACTGCACGCAGCTTCTCCTCGGCGCGCACCATGTGCACCTGGAAGCGCTCCTCGAACAGCGCGTACAACGTGCCGGGGTAGGCGTTGATGACTTCGCTGCTGAGCCCGCGGAAGTGCCGTTCCGGCAGCCAGAGGTCGTCGAGCACGACAGCGCGGCCGCGCCGCAACAGCAGCCGCCTGACCTCGAGGACGGGCTCGGACGTGCGCAGATGCAGGGCCCGCGCCGTCTCGGCTGTCGCCCGCGCCCGCCGGCAATGCAGCAGCTCGCGCGTGAAGCCGGTGGTGCCATCGTCGGCCACCAGGCGCAGGAAGCGGTAGGCGTCGCGCGGCGCGGTATGCGTCGACACAAAGGTGCCGGCGCCCTGGCGGCGCTCGACGACATGGGCCGCTGCCAGTTCGTCCATCGCCTTTCTGACGGTGCCCGAACTGGCATGGAAGCGCTCGGCCAGCGCGGCCTCGCTGGGCAGAGCGTCGCCCGGCCGCCACTCGCCCGCTGCCAGCGCCGCAACGATCAGTTGGCGGATTTGCTCGTACAGGGGGGCGGGCGGCCTTGGCTTCATTGGGGGCATGCGCGCATTGCAGCACAGGGTATGCCCGTACACTTCCCCGCCTTCAGGCGATGCGCGCGGCGCCGCCTAGACACCAGCTTCATCAACTGTCCCCGGAGATCTCCATGAGCAAGAAACCCGTTCGCGTCGCCGTCACCGGCGCAGCTGGCCAGATTGGCTACGCCCTGCTGTTCCGCATCGCCTCCGGCGAAATGCTGGGCAAGGACCAGCCCGTCATCCTGCAGCTGCTGGAGATTCCCGACGAGAAGGCTCAGAACGCGCTGAAGGGCGTGATCATGGAACTCGAAGACTGCGCCTTCCCGCTGCTGGCCGGCATCGAGGCCCACAGCGACCCGATGACCGCCTTCAAGGACACCGACTACGCCCTGCTCGTCGGCGCCCGCCCGCGCGGCCCCGGCATGGAACGCGCCGACCTGCTGGCCGCGAACGCCCAGATCTTCACGGTGCAGGGCAAGGCCCTGAACGCCGTCGCCTCGCGCAACGTGCGCGTGCTGGTGGTCGGCAACCCCGCCAACACCAATGCCTACATCGCCATGAAGTCGGCCCCGGACCTGCCGGCCAAGAACTTCACCGCCATGCTGCGCCTGGACCACAACCGCGCTGCCTCGCAAATCGCCTCCAAGACCGGCAAGCCGGTTGGCTCGATCGAGAAGCTGGCCGTCTGGGGCAACCACTCGCCCACGATGTACGCCGACTACCGCAACGCCACCATCGACGGCCAGTCGGTCAAGGCGCTGATCAACGACGAAGACTGGAACCGCAACACCTTCCTGCCGACCGTCGGCAAGCGCGGCGCGGCCATCATTGCCGCTCGCGGCCTGTCGTCGGCCGCTTCGGCCGCCAATGCCGCCATCGACCACATGCGCGACTGGGCGCTGGGCACCAACGGCAAGTGGGTGACGATGGGCATCCCCTCGGGCGGCGAATACGGCATCCCCAAGGAAGTCATGTTCGGCTACCCCGTCACCTGCGAAGGCGGCGAGTACAAGATCGTGCAGGGCATCAGCATCGACGAGTTCTCGCAGGAGTGCATCAACAAGACGCTGAAGGAACTGACGGACGAGCAGGACGGCGTCAAGCACCTGCTCTGAGGCGGCATCGACGGCGGGCTCGCCCGTCAGCCAGCTGCGAGACACCCTTGCGAGGGTGTCTTTTTTTTGCTTTCGCTCGCTGCGACAGCCCCGCGCTGCCCAAAAAGCGCGGCCGGGTCAGCCGGATCGATTGACAAAGCGCAAGTCGGCCCCCGGCCCGGGCGCGCAGGATCTGCCCTGCCCCGGATTCACCCAGGAGCCGCCATGAAGATCGTTCTTGCAGTCGACGGCAGCGCGTACACCAAGCGAATGCTCAGCTACCTCGCCGCCCACGACGAACTCGTGGGCAAACACCACGAATTCGTCGCCCTGAATGTGACGGCCCAGGTGCCGCCGCATGCGGCCCGCTTCCTGCCGCACGACACCTTGCAGACGTACTACGCCGACGAAGGCGAGAAGGTGCTCAAGCCGGTGCGCGAGTTCGCTGCCATGCAGGGCTGGAGCCTGCGTGAGCACCACGCGGTCGGCCATCCCGCCGAGGTACTGGCCGAGATCGTCAATGAAGAGGCTCCGGACCTGCTGGTCATGGGCTCGCATGGTCACGGGGCTTTCGCCGGTGCCGTGCTGGGCTCGGTGTCCGCGCGCCTGCTGGCCCATACCAAGGCGCCCGTGCTGCTGGTTCGCTAGTCGGCGAAGGTGCCGCCGGCGTCCTACTGCCGGTCACGGCCTGACAGCAGCACTGAGCGGCCGCAATGCCGCCCAGCATGCTCAGTGCGAAAGCAGCACCGGCACGGGCGAACTGGCCATCAACGTGCGCGTCACGCCGCCGAGCACAGCCTCGCGCAGGCGCGAATGGCCGTAGCCACCGGCGACGATCAGCTGGGCACGCATGTCCGCCGCGTGCGACAACAGCGCTTCGCCCGCCGCCACCTTGATGGGCACATAGCTGACCTTCACCTTCAGCCCATGACGCGCAAGCCAGAGCCCGATGTCGGCGCCCGGCATCTGGCCGTGATTGCGCCCCACGTCTTCAGGCGTCTCGAACACGGCCACCTCGACACTCGCCGCCTGCCTCAGCAGAGGAAGCGCATCACGCATGGCCCGTGCGGCTTCGCGGCTGCCGTCCCACCCGACCAGCACCCGTGCCGCCGCCGGCACCTCGCACTCGCCCGCGAACGGCAGCACCAGCAGCGGCCGGCCCGAGCGCAGCAACATTTCCTGAGCCATCTGCGCCGGCTGGCCGTTGCACGCGTCGTCGGGATTCAGCTGGGAGACCACGGCCAGGTCGCAGTAGCGCGCTGCAAGCGTCATCACTTCACCTGCATAGCCCATCTCGACGCGGCCTTCATAGGAGGTCACACCCAGGAGCGAGACCCGTTCCTGGAAGAGGCGCGCGCAGTCGAGTGCCCGGCTGCGCAGTTCATTCATCGCCGCCTGCTGATAGGCGGCAAGCCCCCCGCCTCCGGCGCCTTCGGGCGGCAGGGCGTACCACCCGGCCGGCGCAAGGCCGATGAGATGAGCCTCGTACCGCAGGGCCAGCGCCGCGGCAGCGTCCACGCGGCCCTGGACGTTCACTCCACTGTCGAGGTGAACGAGGATGCTCTTGATTCCCATGCTGTTTCTCCGTTGACGCCGTGGCGCCGTTGCGTGCGCCAGATGTTTCTCGACCGCGACGGTGGCGTGGTTGACCCCGGTCAATGAAAGCAGGGGTTTCTCGCTGCCGCCGGGTCGGGCTTCCGTTCTTCAGTCGGTGACGCCCTGGAAGCTGAGCCTATTGATCCCGCGCAACGCGGCGCAAGCTCCACCTCGCTAGCCTCGGGTGATGAATACCCATGCGCGACGCGTTCTCCTCATCCTCGGGCACCCTGACGCCACCCGAGGCCACCTCTGCCACGCGCTGGCGGATGCCTATGCCGAGGGCGCGCGGTCAGCGGGCCATGACGTGCGCCTCATGGACGTGGCGACGCTGGATTTCCCGCTGCTTCGCAGCAAAGACGAATGGGACCACGGCGCCCTGCCCGCTTCGCTGCTGCCCGCACAGGAGCACATCCGTTGGGCCAGCCACGTGGTGCTGTTCTTCCCGCTGTGGCTGGGCGACATGCCGGCTTTGCTGAAGGCCTTTCTCGAACAGGTGGCACGCCCCGGCTTTGCGCTGGGCAAGGCGGGCGATGGGGCGGCCGGCGGCAAGCTGCTCAAGGGCCGTTCCGCGAGGGTGGTCGTGACCATGGGCATGCCGGCACTCGTCTACCGCTGGTATTTCCGTGCCCACAGCCTGAAATCACTGGAACGCAACATCCTGGGCTTCGTCGGCTTCGCTCCGGTTCACGAGACGCTGGTAGGCGGGGTCGAGTCCCTGGGCGAAGCCGGCGTGGCGAAGTGGCTCAAGCGGATGCGCCAGATCGGCGCGAGCGCCGACTGAGCCGCCTTCGGATGCCCAGGGCGCCCCATGCCAACAACCGCCGAGTTCAGCCTGGCGGCCTCGATGCCGAGGCACTGCGCAGCCGCCCGCTCCATGTGATCCCGGCACCCACTGCCAGCGCCACCGTCACCAAGGCCAGCACGAGGTCCTCGGCCGCCGGAACGCCAAAATGCAGCAGGCGCCTCGGGCCTGGCACCAGCACGGCGGTCGCCAGCGCCGACGCCGCCACGGCGGCGACTGCCCAGAAGGCCCGGGCGCTGCGACCGGACAAGGCGCGAAGCCCGTTGCCGATTGCCATGTTGGCCGCCACCAGCATCAGGTTTCCGAACGTCAGGCCGACCACCGCCAGCGTGCGGGCCACGTCGGTGTCACGCCCGGCCTGCAACGCCAGCATGTAAACGCCAAGGGTCGCCGCGAGCAGGCAGCTTCCCTGCGCCAAGCCCTGCCACAACATCGACCAGCCCACGATGCCGTCGTCTGTGCGCCGCGGCGGCCGCCGCATCAGCCCCGGCGCTTCGGCGGCACCTTCGAAGGCCAGCGAGCACACCGGATCGATCACCATCTCGGTCAGCACCACATGGACCGGCAGCATCAGCGGCGGCAGCCCGAGCAGCAGGGGCAGCAGCGCCAGTCCGGCCACCGGGACATGGATGGCGGTGATGTAGGTCATGACCTTGCGGAGGTTGTCGAAGATGCGCCGGCCCATGCGAACACCGCCGACGATGCGTCCGAAATCTTCGTCCAGCAGCACCAGGCCGGCGGCCTCGCGCGCGACGTCCGTCCCACGTATCCCCATCGCGATACCGACGTGAGCCGCCTTCAGCGCCGGTGCGTCATTGACGCCGTCGCCCGTCATGGCCACGGTCTCGCCGTTGCGCCGCAGCGCCAGCACCAGCCTGAGCTTGTGCTCCGGCATCACGCGGGCGAAGACGCGCACATGCCGCACGGCCTCGGCGAGCTCGGCCTCTCCGAAACCGGCGATGTCGGCCCCGGTCAGGACGCCCCCACGCACGTCGAGGCCGGCCTGCTCGGCAATGGCCAGTGCCGTGGCCGCATGATCGCCGGTGACCATCACCACCGCGATGCCGGCTTCCCGCGCCTGCGCGACCGCATCCGGCACGCTGTCGCGCAGCGGATCCTCGAAGGCCGCCAGGCCCAGCAACGTGAAGTCGTGGTCATGCTGATGCGCCACCGTTTCACCACGCGGCGGGCACGCCTCGGCCACGGCCAGCACGCGAAGTCCCTGTGCGGCCAGGCGCTTCACACGGGCCAAGAGATCGGCACTGCGTTGCGGGTCGAGGTGGCACAGATCGAACACCGCTTCCGGCGCACCCTTGGCGGCGACGCGAAGCCGGCCGGCTGCGTCCGTCCATTCATGCGACATCGCCAGCAATTCGGGGCTGAGCGGAAACTCGCGCGTCAACGTCCAGTCGGGGTGCAGGTGTGCAGTGCCTGCCAGCAAGGCATCGCCTCGCGCGAGCAGCGCACGGTCCATCGGGTCGCTGCCATCACGCCGCGAAGCCAGCATGCCGAACTCGAGCAGCCGATGCGCCGCCTCGGGCAGGTCCTTGCCAGCCTCGATCCCGACCTCCATCTCGTCGGTCACCAGGCGGGACAGCTGCATCCTGTTTTCGGTAAGGGTCCCTGTCTTGTCCACGCACAACACCGTGGCTGCACCCAGCGCCTCGATGACCGCGGGACGACGCGCCAGCACCTTGATGCGAGCCAGCCGCCAGGCGCCCAGCGAAAGGAAGACGGCGAGCGCCATCGGGAACTCTTCGGGCAGCATCGCCATGCCGATGGCGACGGCCGACAGCAGCCCCTGCATCCAGTCGCCGTGCACCAGGCCGTAAACCACCACGATCACTGCGCAAATGGCGGCGGCAGCCAGGCCAAAGACACGCACCAGTCGGCGCAGATGCTGCTCCAGGGGCGTTGGTGCCGTTTCAATGGCGGCCAGCGATGCGCCGATGCGACCGACCTGCGTGCCTGCGCCGGTGGCCACCGACTCGATGACGGCGTGGCCCGTGATGGCCAGGGTGCTCGCGTACACGAAAGCACTGGCATTGCGCTCGGGCGACGCCATGGCCAGGCCGTCTTGCACCTGCCACACCCGTTTGTCCACCGGCACCGATTCCCCGGTCAGCAGCGACTCGTCGACCTGCAGCCCGACCGCCTCGCGAACGATACCGTCGGCCGCGACCCGCTCGCCCTCCCCGACCAGGAAGATGTCGCCAGGCACCAGCTCACGCGCCGGGATGCGTGCCATGCGCCCGTCACGCACGACGCGCACCTGCGGTGCAGACAGCGTGCGCAAGGCAGCCAGCGCATGCTCGCTGCGCCGCTCCTGCATGACGACGAGGCCCACCGTGACAACAGCGAAGAAAGCCAGGAGCAGGCCCTCGCCCAGATCACCCAGCAGCAGGTAGATGGCCGCAGCAGCCAGCAGCAGCAGGAACATGGGCTCGCTGAACACACCGCGAAGCGTGCGTGCCAGGCCCCGCTTTTGCGTGTCGCCCACCTCGTTGGGGCCATGGAGCGACAAGCGCTGGCGGGCCTGCGCGTCGCTCAGTCCTCGAGGCAGCGTGGGCGTGGACTGGGTTGCCTGTGGCGGTGACGCGGGGATGCCTGCGCCGGTCGGCGCCTCGCTCTCAGCGTGCAAGGCGGCCACCATCGAAGGCTGGAAGACCGATCCCCGAGGTGCAGCCCGTCATCAGAGCGACATTTTCTTGAAGCATGGCATTCCCCTGCCGCGAAGGACCTGAAAGCGGCCCCTCAGTCGGGCGCCCGCGGCCGCGAAGGGCGGCCCGCGCCCTGCACACCGTCGGCCCGGGCCGACAGATAGGCGTAGAGGTCGATGATGTGGGCCGTCACGGTGGGGTCGCCCTGCCAGGCAGGCATCACCAGCGCCGCTTCCCGGCCCTGCAGAACCTTTTCAACCAGGGCGCTCTGCGAGGCGCCTTGCGGGTCGGACTCCGCCGCCGCGAGGATCCAGTCATAGCGCCTGAGCACCAGGCTCACGAACTGGTGCGAGCCCATCTCGCGGAGTCTGGGCAGCAGGTCGGGGCCGGCCGCCGTACCGGTCGCCGCCGGGCCGTGGCAGGTCGCGCACTTCTGCTGGAACACCCGCCAGCCGATATAGACCTCGCCTTCCGGCAAGGCGCGGCGCGCCAGCTCCCGGGCGGGTTTGGCGTTTTGCACCTCTACGGCGCAACCGGCGGCCAGTGCGGCCGCGGCGAGTGACGCGAGGGCCAGACGGTACCGCCCCACGCCGTTCGCATTCATGACAGATGCTCCCGGACCGCCTGGCAGCCTGCGCACAGCCGCACGGACGGCAGGGCCGTGAGGCGCGCCACGGGAATAGCCTCGCCGCAGTTGGCGCAGTCGCCATAGCTTCCCGCGGCCAGGCGACCCAGCGCGTCGTCAACGTCCTGCAGCTCCCGCAAGTCCCGGGCGGCCTGGAAGTCCTCGGTCTGCTGGCGCTGCATGAGTTCAGCGTCGTCCTTGAGATCCCGCACCTCCTGGGACTGCGTCTGCACCGCTTGACGTGCCAGCTGCGCCGCATGAACCTCGGCTCGCAGCTCGGTCTGGCGGTACAGCAGCAGTTGGCGCAGCATGGGCAGGTGCGCTTGAGTCTGAGTTTCCATCTTGGGCAATCCTTGGTCGGCGAAGAGCCATGCTAGGCAGCCCACCGGCAAATGGATTGCGCTGGATCAAGCCGGACGACTGAAGCCCCGACCTGGCCGCTGCATCGATCGCCGCACGTTGCGGATTGACTGGGATCAACGCCTGCGCTGCACTGGCCGAATAGATTGACTCGTCGTCAGGGCTGCGAGGCAGCCGCCAATCGAGGGACACGCATGCCAATGAATTCAGCCTCGCAAGGCCGGCCGGGCGGCGCCAAAGGCAGCGGGCATGACGCCTGATCTCGCCGGCCGCTTCTTCGTCGCCCTCCTCATCGGCATCCTGGTCGGCATCGAACGGGAGAAGAAACGGCCGGCCGCGCCTTCCCACACGATCGGCGGCATCCGCACCCATGCCCTGCTGGCCTTGTCCGGCGCGGCGTCGGCCTGGCTCGGGCAGCAGTTGCAGCTTCAGTGGCTCTTCGTGGCAGTGCTCGTGTGCGCGAGCGCAATGGCAATTGCCAGCCACGCGCTGTGGCGCCGGGATGGCAAGGATGCACCTCCCAGCATGACCAGCGAGATCGCCGCCTTGCTCGTCGTGCTTCTGGGCGGCATGGCGGCGACCGGCAATCAGGCGCTGGCCGTGGCCCTGGCCGTGGCGTTGTCGGCAGTCCTCGCCTTCAAGCAGCCCCTGCACGCCCTGGTGGAGCGGGTCGGCCTCGATGACATCCTTGCAGGCATCAAGCTGCTGATTGCGTCGGTCATCGTGCTGCCCCTCGTGCCGAATGAGACGGTGGACCCCTGGCACGCACTGAACCCCTACCAGCTGTGGCTGCTGGTGGTGCTGATCTCCGCACTCTCCCTGGCCGGCTACATCGGCATGCGCTGGCTGGGGCCGGCGCGAGGCGCTGCCATCACCGGCCTTGCCGGAGGCCTGGTCTCTTCGACGGCCACCACGCTGAATTTCGCACGTGACAGCCGGAAGGCCGAAAGCTCCGCCAACGCCAGCGCGGCGGCCGCCGGCATCCTGTGTGCCTGGTTCGTCATGTTCCTGCGCGTGACGACGATCATCGCCATCCTCAATCGGCAGCTGCTGGGCGCCTTGTGGCCCCCGCTGTCGGCCATGGCCCTGGCCACTGGCGCGCTGGCATTGCGGCACTATCTCGCCGGAGCGGCCGCCGCAACCAGCTCCGCCCAGGCAGCCACACCTCTGAAGAACCCATTCAGCCTGGGCGCGGCGATCCGGTTCGGCATCCTGTTCGCCGTCGTCCTCGTCGTGACGAAGCTGGCCCAGCAGCAATTCCCGAGCGGCGGCCTGCTTGCGATCTCGGCGCTCGCTGGCGCGGCAGACGTTGACGCGATCGTGCTTTCGCTCAGCGGCCAGAAGGACGGCTCGCTGACGACGGCCGGGACCGCGTGGGCGCTGCTGGCGGCCCTGCTTGCCAACACGGTGGTGAAGATCGCGATGGTGCTGCTTGTCGCGCGCGGCACGGTGCGCCGGGAGATGGCCATCGCGAGTGTGGCGATCTGCCTGGTGGGTGGCACCTCGGCCTGGGTTTGGCTCTGAACCGAAACTGGGCCACGCCCGCCACGGCGTCAGCGCGTGGCCGGCAGCCGGAAGGTCGACACCGTCTCCACCAGCTGCTGGGCCTGCACCTTGAGGCCGTCGGCCGCGGCGGCCATTTGCTCCACCATCGCGGCGTTCTGCTGCGTGGCCTGGTCCATCTGCGTGACGGCCGCGCCAACCTGGCTCACGCCCGAACTCTGCTCGGCACTGGACGAGCTGATCTCGCCCATGATGTCGGTCACACGCTGGATGCTGCTGACCACCCTGTCCATCGTCGCGCCCGCCTGATCGACCAGCGTGTTGCCGCGGTCGACGCGCTCCAGGCTCTGCGAGATCAGCGTCTTGATCTCCCGGGCGGCTTCCGCGCTGCGGCCGGCCAGCAGCCGCACCTCGCCGGCGACGACTGCGAAGCCGCGGCCCTGCTCGCCGGCGCGTGCCGCTTCCACGGCGGCGTTCAGCGCCAGGATGTTGGTCTGGAAGGCGATGCCGTCGATGACGGAGATGATGTCGCCGATGCGGCGCGAGCTGTCGTTGATGCCCTTCATCGTGTCGACAACTTGCTTGACGACCTGGCCGCCTTCTGCAGCGACATGCGAAGCGTTCTGCGCCAGCTGGTTGGCCTGCTGGGCGTTGTCGACGTTGTTGCGCACGGTGGCGCCGAGTTCGTCCATGGAGGCCGCCGTCTGCTGCAGCGCGCTGGCCTGGCTCTCGGTGCGGGCGCTCAGGTCCTGGTTGCCAGAGGCGATCTCAGAGCTCGCATTGGCCACCGACTCCGAGCCGTCACGCACCTGCTGCACGATGCTTGCCATGCTGTCGCGCATGGCTTTCACGCCCTGCATGACGCTCTCATGGCTGCTGCCCTGCAGGTCGATGTCAACGCTGAGGTCGCCTTCGGCCAGTTGGCGCGTGATCTCATTGACGCGCGCGGGCTCGCCACCCAACTGGCGCGTGATGCTGCGCGTGATAGCCAGGCCCAGCACCAGCAGCACGCCGGCCAGCACCCCCACCCCCAGGCCCACCTTCCAGACGCGCTGCCAGATGGCCGCGTCGACCGTGTCCACATAGACGCCCGAGCCGATGATCCAGCTCCAGGGCGTGAAGCCCTTGACGTAGGACACCTTGGGCACCGGCTGCTCGCTGCCCGGCTTGGGCCACATGTAGGGCAGGAAGCCTGCGCCACTGGCCTTGACGATGTCGACCATCGCGACGAAGAGCGGTTTGCCGGTCGGGTCCTTGCTGTTGTTCAGCGTCTTGCCCTCCAGCTCCGGCTTCATGGGATGCATGACCATGATCGGGCTCATGTCGTTGACCCAGAAATACTCGTTGCCGCTGTAGCGCAGTCCCCGCAGGGCGGCGAGGGCCGCCTTCTTGGCGTCCTCGTCGGACAGCTTGCCTGTCGCAACCTGGGCGTGGAAATGCGAGACGACGCCATGCGCCGCCTCGACCGCCTGGCGCACCGCCTGCTGGCGCTCGTTCAGGATCAATTCCCGCTCCGAGAACAGCAGGATGGCCGCCACCAGCAGCACGCCAAGAACAGCGCCGAAGGTCTGCAGGGCCAAGCGGCGGGAAACTCTGAGCGACTCGAGCTTGAGCATGGCTTTGTCTCCGGAGATCGTTGTGCGCAGATGCTGTCACGCCTGGGTCAGATATGACAGTGCGTAAGCACCCTCTTGTTCCCGCAAACGTCGCGATTTCGCGACCGGCGTCACATCTGGCGCCGCCGCCGGCCTGGGTACAGTGGCGCGATGAGCGCACTCCTGCACCCCCGCCAGGCCCTGTTCGGCCACGAAGCCGCTCGGCCCTCGCTGCCGGTCGTCGACCACTACTGCGGCGTCGAGGCCCGCATGCGCAAGAGCCTGGCCCTGCAGGCCGAACTCGGCCCSGTCTTCGACATCACGCTGGACGCCGAGGACGGCGCCCCGGTCGGCGGCGAAGCCGAGCATGCGCTGCTGATCGCCGAACTGGCAACGAKCCCGGCCAACCGCTTCGGCCGCGTCGGCGCGCGCGTCCACCCTTTCGGCCACGCCGCCTTCGAAGCTGACGTCGACACCTTGATCGCCAAGGCCGGCGACAGGCTGGCCTATCTGATGATCCCCAAGCCAGAGAGCGCCGAGGACGTCGAGCGCGCTGTGGCCGCCATCGATGCCGCCTGCGAGCGCCACGCCCAGCCCAGGCTACCGCTGCAGGTGCTGATCGAAACGCACGGCGCGCTGCGCGAGGTCTTTCGCATCGCCGCCCATCCGCGCATCGAGTCGCTGTCCTTCGGGCTGATGGACTTTGTCTCGGCCCATGGCGGCGCCATCCCCAAGACGGCGATGGAGCTGCCCGGCCAGTTCGAGCATCCGCTGGTCGTGCGCGCCAAGCTCGAGATTGCCGCCGCGGCCCATGCCTTTGGCAAGACGCCTTCGCACTGCGTGGTCACCGAGTTCCGCGATGCCGAACGGCTCGCGGCGGCCGCGCGGCGCGCCGCGCGCGAGTTCGGCTACACGCGCATGTGGAGCATCCATCCCGACCAGATTCGTCCCATCGTCGAGGCGTTCGCGCCGGCCGCCGACGAAGTGGCCGAAGCGGCCGAGCTGCTGCTTGCCGCACAAGCCGCGCAATGGGCTCCCATCTCTTTCCACGACCGCCTGCACGACCGCGCCAGCTACCGCTACTTCTGGACTGTGCTGGAGCGCGCCGAGCGCACCGGGCGCGCCTTGCCCGACGCAGCGCGATCGGCGTTTTTCCCCGTAACCATCGGGGTAATCGCCGAGTGAGGCACGAACCGGCGTGCAGTCCGTCACGCGGACAATGCCTACATCTTTTCACCGCTGCGCGGCCGCATTGCAGCCATGATTCGCCAGCTTTTTCCACCCTCCTTTCCCACCCCGATTCCAGATGCCGATGACTTCGCTCCGTGCCAGTGCCGCCGCCCTGATCCTCTGCGCCGCCTTGCCCGCCCTGGCCCAGACCGCTCCGGCCAAGCCCGTCGCAAAAACCAAGGCCGCGGCCAAGCCCGCGCCCGCCAAGAAGGCACCGCCGCCGCCGCCCGAGCCTGTGCTGGTCGATGCCGATGAGGCCCAGCTTGCCGCTGCGGAGCGCGCCTACCTGGGCGACTACGCCTGCGAGTTCAAGGAGACCGTGCAGATCGAGAAGCATCCCAAGGTGGCCGGCTACATCAACGTAGCCTGGAAGAAGCAGGTCTTCACGATGAAGCCCGTGCTGTCGTCAACCGGCGCCCTGCGCCTGGAAGACGTGACCGGCCGCACGCTGATGATCCAGATCGCCAACAAGTCCATGCTGCTGGACACCAAGATCGGCCAGCGCCTCATCGACGATTGCGTCCACCCCGAGCAGATCAAGCTGATCGAAGCCGCCAAGGCTGCCAAGATCAACGACCCCGAGGCCGAAGCCGCCGAGGCAGCACGCAGCGGCCTGGGCATCACGCCCACGGCGGCCGAAACACCCGCAGCGCCCCCGGTGGCTGCGAAACCGGCCAAGCCAGCCAAGGCCAAGTGAGTCATTGCTGTTGAAACCCGCGGCTTGGGTATGTAGAATAAATACATACTTTTCGATGCATACCTGAGCCACCGCCTCCGCGGCGCTCAGCCGCTGGAGGCGCCATGGAAGCCACTGTTGCCGAACGCGGGCAGATCACCCTGCCCAAAGCCGTCCGAGATGCCCTCGGTCTGACCAAGGGCACGACGCTCAAGGTCGAGCTCGATGGCGGGCGCATCATCCTGCGCAAGAACGTCGACGACGCGCTGGCCAAGCTGCGCGGGCGGTTCAAACTGCCTGAAGGCGTCACCACCGACGACGTCATGCGCGAGCTGCGTGGCCGCGCCCCCGGCGATCCGGTCGAGCCGTGATCGCCATCGATTCCTCCGTTCTCATCGACCTGCTGGGCGGTGACGTGGGCGCCGAATCCGCTGAAGACTGTCTTCGCCAGGCGCTGGCGCGCGGGCCGGTCGTCGCCTGCGACGTCGTGCTCAGCGAAGTCGTCTCCGGCCTCGGCTTTGGCGCCGAGCTGCTGGATGCGCTGGAAGGCGTCGGCATCGTCTACTCTCCCATCGAATCCCGCGCGGCCGTTCGTGCCGGCGAAATGCAGCGCCGCTACAAGGAGCGCCGCAAGGCCTCCGGCCAGGCACCTGCCGGTCCGCGCACCGTTCCCGACTTCCTGATCGGCGCCCACGCCCTGCTGCAATGCCAGGCGCTGATCAGCCGCGATCAAGGTTTCTTCCGCGACTACTTCAAGGGTCTCAAGGTCATCGTGCCTGGAGCCGCCTGATTCCTTTTCCATCCCCGTTCCGCCAGGAGTTCCCCCATGCTGTCCGCCTACCGCCAACACGCCGCCGAACGTGCCGCCCTCGGCATCCCGCCCCTCGCCCTGGATGCCAAGCAGGTCGCCGAGCTGATCGAGCTGATCAAGGCTCCGCCCGCCGGTGAAGACGCCTTCCTGCTGGATCTGCTGACCCACCGCGTGCCKCCGGGCGTSGACGATGCGGCCAAGGTCAAGGCCAGCTTCCTGGCCGCCGTCGCGCACGGCGACATCAAGGTCGGCTTGATCTCCAAGGCCAAGGCGACCGAGCTGCTCGGCACCATGGTGGGCGGCTACAACGTGCATCCGCTGATCGAGCTGCTGGACGACGCCGAAGTCGCCGGTGTGGCCGCTGAAGGCCTGAAGAAGACCCTGCTGATGTTCGACTTCTTCAACGACGTGGCCACTAAGGCCAAGGCCGGCAATGCCAAGGCGCAGGAGGTGATGAAGAGCTGGGCCGATGCCGAGTGGTTCACCAGCCGCCCCGAAGTCGAGAAGAAGATCACCGTCACCGTCTTCAAGGTGCCCGGCGAGACCAACACCGACGACCTGTCGCCGGCGCCCGATGCCTGGAGCCGCCCCGACATCCCGCTGCACTACCTGGCGATGCTGAAGAACACCCGCGGGGACTTTGGTTCTGCTGGCGGTGCGGCCTTCAAGCCCGAGGAAGACGGCAAGCGCGGCCCGATGCAGTTCATCGAGGACCTGAAGAAGAAGGGCAACTTGGTCGCCTACGTGGGCGACGTCGTCGGCACCGGCTCCTCGCGCAAGTCCGCCACCAACAGCGTCATCTGGGCCACGGGCCAGGACATCCCCTTCGTGCCGAACAAGCGCTTCGGCGGCGTCACGCTGGGCGGCAAGATCGCGCCGATCTTCTTCAACACGCAGGAAGACTCCGGCTCGTTGCCGATCGAGGTGGATGTGTCCAAGCTGGAAATGGGCGACGTCATCGACGTGCTGCCCTATGACGGCAAGCTGGTGAAGAACGGCGAGACGCTGGTCGAGTTCAAGCTCAAGAGCGACGTGCTGTTCGACGAAGTGCGCGCCGGCGGCCGCATCAACCTCATCATCGGCCGCTCGCTGACGGCCAAGGCGCGCGAGTTCCTGGGCCTGCCCGCGTCCACGCTGTTCCGCCTGCCCTCGCCGCCCGTGGCGACCAAGGCCGGCTTCACGCTGGCGCAGAAGATGGTCGGCCGCGCCGTGGGCCTGCCCGAGGGCCAGGGCGTTCGCCCCGGCACCTACTGCGAACCCAAGATGACGACGGTCGGCTCGCAGGACACCACCGGCCCGATGACCCGCGACGAGCTGAAGGACCTGGCCTGCCTGGGCTTCTCGGCCGACCTGGTCATGCAGTCGTTCTGCCATACGGCCGCCTATCCCAAGCCGGTGGACGTCAAGACCCACCGCGAGCTGCCCGCCTTCATGAGCAACCGCGGCGGCGTGTCGCTGCGCCCGGGTGACGGCGTCATCCACAGCTGGCTGAACCGCCTGCTGCTGCCCGACACGGTTGGCACCGGCGGCGATTCGCACACCCGTTTCCCGATCGGCATCTCCTTCCCCGCCGGCTCCGGCCTCGTGGCCTTCGGCGCCGCCACCGGCGTCATGCCGCTGGACATGCCCGAGTCGGTGCTCGTGCGCTTCAAGGGCGAGATGCAGCCCGGCGTGACGCTGCGCGACCTCGTGCATGCCATCCCGCTGTACGGYATCAAGGCCGGTCTGCTGACGGTTGCCAAGGCCGGCAAGAAGAACGCCTTCTCTGGCCGCATCCTGGAGATCGAAGGCCTGCCTGACCTGAAGGTCGAGCAAGCCTTCGAGTTGAGCGACGCCTCCGCCGAGCGCTCGGCCGCCGGCTGCACGATCAAACTGAATCCGGCGCCGATCAAGGAATACCTCACCAGCAACGTCGTGCTGATGAAGAACATGATCGCCGACGGCTATGCCGACGCGAAGACCCTGCAGCGCCGCATCGAGAAGGTCGAAGCCTGGCTGGCCAATCCGGAACTGCTTGAAGCCGACAAGGACGCCGAATACGCCCACGTCATCGAGATCGACCTGGCCGACATCAAGGAGCCCATCCTCTGCTGCCCCAACGACCCGGACGACGCCAAGTTCCTGTCCGAAGTCGCCGGCACCAAGATCGACGAGGCCTTCATCGGCTCGTGCATGACCAACATCGGTCACTTCCGCGCCGCGGCCAAGCTGCTGGGTGGCCAGCGCGACATCCCGGTCAAGCTGTGGGTGGCCCCACCCACCAAGATGGACCAGAGCGAGCTGATCAAGGAAGGCCACTACGCCGCCTTCGGCACGGCCGGCGCCCGCACCGAGATGCCGGGCTGTTCGCTGTGCATGGGCAACCAGGCCCAGGTGCGCGAAGGCGCGACCGTCGTGTCCACCTCCACCCGCAACTTCCCCAACCGCCTGGGCAAGAACACCAATGTGTTCCTGGCATCGGCCGAGCTGGCGGCGATTGCCTCGAAGCTGGGCCACATCCCCTCGGTGCAGGAGTACCACGAGGCGATGGGCGTCGTGAACAAGGACGGCGCCTCGATCTACAAGTACCTGAACTTCGACCAGATCGAGGAGTACGCGGACACGGCCAAGGCCGTGGCTGCCTGAGCCTGAAGGCTTCAAAAGCCAGCCCGCCGCGCGCAAGCCCGGCGGGCTTTTTTGCGCCCTGTGGGGCACCTAGCGCAGGACGTGCATCAGATCGCCATGCCCTTGAGCGTCGGCATGGTCTGCGGCCGTCCAGCCTTGGGGATCGCGGTCTGCCTTGCGGGCGCCGGCAGCGAGCAACAGGTTCACCATCTCACGCGACCCGGTGCGCGCGGCCAGCATGAGGACCGTGCGGCCCTGGTTGTCACGCAGGTGGACCGAAGCGCCGGCCTTCAGCGCCGAGCGTGCCGTCGCCAGGTCAGCGTGATCGGCAGCCGCCAACAGGAAGGCATTGGCCGGCATGGTGGCTTTCGCCGATTCGGCGACGTCGGAGGCGGCCAGGCTTTGGGCCATCTGCGGCGCCGCTCGAAACCTGGCCGCGACCCCGCTTGAAACTGCTTCCGACCGCGCCAGCATCTCGGCCTGGCTGGACGCGTCGGCCACAGCTCGGGGCGGCAACGGCGCGGCAGCTACCGCCGGTGCAGCGGGTGGTGGCGCGGCAGCCATCACCGGCTCGGCCGGTGGCGACTGCATCACAGGTGGCTCCGGTTGGGCCGTGCCCGCACTCACCTCCGCCTGCCTTTGCAACCGCGGCGGCGTCGCATCCGCCATCATGGCAGGAGCAGACCGTTCGGCACGCGGCTTGGCAAGGCTGGCCTTGGCCATTGTGCGGGGCGCTTCAGCGGCAGGCGCGGGCTGGGGCTCGACGGCCGGGCTGGCTTGGGCCACCACCACGACCGCCGTCGATGCGGGCGCGGCCGCGGCCAGCCGCGGATCGGCTTCCGGTCGCGGCTCGGTGTTTCGTCCTTTCAAGACCAGTACTGCCGCCACCAGCAGCCCCATCATGAGCAGGCCCAGCGCATAGGGTTGCCAGCGCCATGCCAGGGCGTTCTCGGCGACGGGCACGGCAGCGGCCACATCCGGCCGGGGCAGCGCCGCCATCAGCCGTGCACGTCGCTGCTCGCGGCCCGCGTCGTCACCGAGCAGGGCTTCGCGATACGCAGCCTCGGCCGCGTCGTTGGGCGTGGTGGGATCGAACTCAGCCATCGCGCCACTCGCTCAAACGGTGCCGCAGGGCCTCGCGCGCATAGCGCAGCCGGGTCTTGGCGGTTTCGGGATGGGCCTGGGTCACGTCGGCAATCTCGGCGAGGCTGAGCTCGACCACGGTGAAGAGCAAGAATGCCTCCCGCTGCTCGACGGACTGGCGCAGCAAGGCGCCTTCAACGGCCTCGACCAGGCGCTTGGACACCAGCAGCTGCTCCGGCCCGGCGGCGGCCGAGGCCAGTTGATCCGGGTCGGCCTCGTCTCCCTGCGGCGGACGCGCCCGAACATGGTCCAGCACGCGGTTGCGCAGCACGGTGTAGAGCCAGGTCGAGAACCTGGCTTTTGCGGGCGCGAAGCTGGCGGCCTTGGCTGCAACGGCCAGCCAGCCTTCCTGGTGCAGGTCCTCCACCGTGGCGCGATCCGTGGGGTGCAGCATCTGGCGAACAAAGGCAAAGGTCTTGCGGTCATGGCGGCGGTAGAGCCGGTCGAACGCCCCCATGTCGCCGCGCAGATAGCTGGCGATGAGCTCTTCATCAGCGGGTTCACTCGCAGGCATGCGGCGCAGATGCTACGCCGGCCAAAGGTGGGTTTGCGGCATCGGGCGAGACCTCACCAGCGCGGCGGCGGGTCGGGCACATAGCCGCCGCTGCTGTTGGGGAAGGACCGCGGCAATTGCGCCATGGGTCGGGGCATGATGCCGGCCGCCATCAGGTTGGCCTGGCTGTCGTAGCGGATCTCCAGCAACTGCTCGGGCTGGCTGCTGCGGCGCTGGAAGGCGGTGTGGGCAATGGGAGACCATTCGGAGGCGCCATGGCCCGTGCCGAGCTTGGCCCGCACCGAGCGCTCCTCCTCAACCCGCCCCGCGCTTTCGCGCACTGGAGCTGCCTGGGCTGCAGCGTCCGCTGTCCCACTGTTGAGTCGGCTCAATGGGCTGGGCGCCACTGGCGCGGCAGGCGACACGAGCGGCGCGTCGTAGACCGGCTGCGGCACGTAGACCTCGCGGAACACCGCCGCGCCGATCACGCCGACATTGGCCGGCCGCCCGGTGCGCGCCGCATAGGAATCGCCCAGCGAGGTGAACTCGAAGGCCGCGATGCGCTCATCGCTCTTGCGCCAGCCCGTGATGTCATGGCTCTCGCCCGGGCTCAGCACATAGCCCGACTGGTTGAAACCCGCGGTGTCGCCGGTGATGGCGTTGACGCCGTCCACCGACAGCACCACCAGCACCCGCTCGGCGCTGTGGTTGCTGAGCCGGACGGCGTAGCGCGAGCCGGGCGTGCCCGGGCTGAAGCGGCGACCACGGCTGGCGTACTGGGCCAGCGAGGCGCCGCTGTCGCGGTCGATCAGCTGCATGTCGAGCAGGGGCGGCGACACGACGGCGGCACAACTGGCGTGCAGCCCGGCCAGGCCCGTCAAAGCGGCTAACTGGAGCAAGGCGGTGCGGCGGCGCAGCGGAAGCAGGGAACTCATGGCGGATCCTTCGCAGGGATGGGACCTTTGCTTGTACGGAGCCGCTCGGTAAACGGGGTGAAAAAGCCGGCCGGCCAAAGAAAAAGCGGCCCGAGGCCGCTTCTGTCGCAGGAGGAAGGCCGCTCAGGCCTTGATGTCCAGCAGTGCACCAGTGGTGTTGATCTGCGTCTGCAGCACCTTCAGGTTGGCGACGAAAGAGTAGGCCGCGGACTGCTGTTCGACGATCTCGTTGGCCGGGTTGATCTCGCGCTCGGGCACCTTGTCAACATTGGTCGGCTCGACGCTGGGGCGGGCCTGGTTGCTGCTCGCCAGATTGGCGATATTGGCCGCCGACGCGCGCAGCCGCTCGTTCGCTGACGAKATGCCGGACATGGCGGTGGACAAGGGGACGTTCATCGGGATTCAGTTCTCAGGCGCGCTGGCCGCTACATCGACCGCGTTGTAGGTGAACTTTAGAACATTTGGCGAAAAACCCCGCATTTCCGGGGTTCGCCGCGCCAGCAAACGTGAAATCAGCCCGCCAGTTCCTCGTAGCCGCCGGTGGAAACGAAGACCCGCACGCTGTCGCCCCCGGCCGCCTTGGCCTCCGTGCAGGCCAGCGCCGCACCGCCGAGCACGGCGTCCACCGTTACCAGCGTCGGCTGGATCTGCACAACGCCCAGCGACGCCTTCACGCGGGTGCGGTGCAGGCCCCAGCGCAGGCGGTAGCTGGCGATGGACGAGCGCACCTTCTCCGCGATGATCTGGGCGTAATGCTGGTCGCAGTCGGGCAGCAGGATGGCGAAATGATCTTCTTCCAGGCGCGCGACCAGGTCGGAAGCCCGCACCTTGCTGATCAGCATCTGCCCCAGGCCGTAGAGGAAATGGTCACCCACCTCGGCGCCCATGTCCTTGATGACCTCGCCGAAACGGTCCACGTCAACCCACAACACCGAAACCGGCTCGTTGCGCCGGCTGCCGACATGCTCGCCCAGGCGGCGCTCGAACTCGCGACGGTTGGCCAGCTCGGTGACGGCGTCGTGCTTGGCCGTCCAGGTGGGCTGCAGGCGCAGCGCGCGGGCGGCGCTGACGTCTTCGACGATCCACAGCGACTCGCCAGCGGGCGCTTCCCAGTGCACCGGCGTGGCCTGCAGGCGGCCCCAGAACCGGTGACCGTCGCGCTTGACGTATTCGATCTCCTCGTCCAGCGGTCGACCCGCGGCGAAGGCGGCGGCGGCGCGTTCCTGCAGCGCTGTGTGAGCCATGTCGGTGGTGTGGACGAGGCGCGTAGGCTGTCCGGCCAGTTCACCGTCGTCGTTGAAACCGAACAGGTGGTTGAACTCCTCGCTGACGACTTCGAAGCGCTGGCCGGAAACGAAGGCGACGGCCGTTGGCGCGCGTACCAGCAAGGCTCGCAGGCGGGCGGCGATGGGGTCCTCGGCGGAAGCGGGCGTGCCGGAAGTAGCGCTGCTCATGGGGGTCTCCGAGTCGATCTTCTAGGCCCGACTATCGCAGGACTGAAGGCTTTCGGCCATGACGCAGATCACGGCGTTAGAGTCCGCGTCCTTGCCGTACCACGGCGCCATCACAAGACGAGACGATGCGCTTGCTTCCGGTCTCCCTGCTCGCCCTGCTGACCGGCCTGACCCAGGCCCAGCAGCCCAGTGAAATCCCTCAGGGTCTGCGCGATGCAACGCCGCGCTGGCACGCCTTGACGGGCGCGCGGCTGGTGCTGGCGCCGGGCCAGATCGTCGAGAACGGCACCCTGGTCATGAAGGACGGCGTCATCGTCGCCGTCGGTGCCAACGTGAAGCCGCCGGCCGGCGCCCGGGTCTGGGCGCTGCAGGGCCGCACCGTCTATGCCGGCTTCATCGACGCTGCCAGCAGCGTCGGCCAGAGTCGCATCGAAGCTTCCAAGGCCAAGGGGCTGACACCCGGCCAGCGCTGGGTGCGCAGCGAATTCCACCAGGCCACGGCGCTGGAGATCAAGCCCGATGACGTGCGAGCTGCGCGCGAGCAGGGCTTCACGACGGCCCTGTCCCTGCCGCCCGTGGGCGCCGTCTTCCGCGGCCAGAGCGCGCTGATCAGCCTGCGCGACGGCACGGATGCACGCAGCCTCGTGCTGGCGGCCGAGGTGGCCCAGCACCTGGCCCATGAGTACACAACCTTCGACTTCGAGAGCGGCGCCCGCCCGGGCAACTTGAGCTACCCGACCTCGCTGATGGGCAGCATCGCGCTGGAACGCCAGACGCTGCTGAACGCCCGCTGGGCTGCCGGGCCGGCGCCCGCCGGCGAGCGGCGCGAATTCAACGCCAGCCTCGGCGCCCTCGCCCCGGCCCTGACCGGCAAGCAGCCCATCGTCCATGAGGTGCTGGACGAAGAAGACCTGCTGCGCGTCGCCAGGCTGCGCGACGAATTCGGGCTCAGGCTGATCGCCCAAGGCACCGGCCATGAATACCGCAAGGCGGCCCAGCTCAAGGCCCTGGGCCTGCCCCTCTTGCTGCCGCTGGCCTTTCCCGCGGCACCCGAAGTCGAGCAGCCCGAGAGCGCGCTGGACGTGCCCCTGCACCAGTTGCAGCACTGGGAGCGTGCGCCAGGCAACGCTGCCGCCCTGCAGGCGGCGGGCGTCGAGTTCGCGATCTCGACGCAAGGGCTCAAGGACGTGAAGAAGGAATTCTGGCCACGGCTGCGCCAGGCCGTGCAGCACGGTCTCACGCCCGAAGCCGCCCTCGCGGCGCTGACGACCACGCCGGCCAAGCTGCTGAACCAGCCACGGCTGGGGCGCCTCGCACCGGGCCAGTTGGCCCACGTCATCGTCGCCAGCGGTGATCTTTTCATCAACGAGCAGGCCGAGGTCGAGATCGCCTTTGTCGACGGCCAGCCGCTGCCGACCGAAGCCTGGGAGCGCTTCGATGCACGCGGCCGCTGGACGGTGAAGGCCGCTGGTGGAGCCGAGCAAACCTGGCAGATCGCCGGCTCGCGGGCCAAACCCACGCTGCAGGTCGATGGCAAGACCTGCGAGCTGCAGCAACGCGGCCGCGAACTGCTGTTGCGCTGGCCCTGCGAGGTCGGCGCGAAGGAAAGCCTGCGCCTAGAGGGCCGTGGCCCGTCAATGGCCGGCGCGATGACGCTGGCCGACGGCCGCACCCAGCCCTGGACGGCCACGCGCATCGTGCCCTACCAGCCGCCTGTGGCCCAGGTTGTCGTCCCACCGGCGCCTCCGCCCGCTACCTTCCCTGCAGGCGTCTTCGGCCGCACCGCGCCACCCGAGCGCCCGGCCACCGTGCTGGTGCGCAATGCCACGGTCTGGACCAGTGCCGCTGCCGGCAATCTCGAAGCCACCGATCTGCTGGTGCGCGACGGCCGCATCGCCGCCATCGGCAAGGGTCTGGCAGCGCCTGCTGGCGCCGTCGTCATCGACGCTGCAGGCAAGCACCTGACGCCCGGCCTCATCGATGCCCACTCGCACACGGCCATCAACCGCGGCACCAACGAGTTCGCGCATTCGGCGACGGCTGAGGTGCGCGTTGGCGATGTGGTCGACGCCACCGACATCAGCCTCTACCGTCAGCTTGCCGGCGGCGTGACCAGCGCCAACTTGCTGCACGGCTCGGCCAATGCCATCGGCGGCCAGAATCAGGTCATCAAGCTGCGCTGGGGGCTGGACGCGGAAGGCCTGAAGTTCGAAGGCGCACGCCCCGGCATCAAGTTCGCGCTCGGCGAGAACGTCAAGCGCGCCAACTTTCCCCCCAACGACGGCGACCCGCGCTATCCGACGACGCGCATGGGTGTCGAGCAGGTCATGCGCGATGCCTTCCTGGCTGCGCAGGTCTACCGCGAGCGGCGCAAGGCCGACCCGAACACGCGCCGCGACCTGCAGATGGACACCCTCGTCGAACTGCTGGAACGCAAGCGCGTCATCCACATCCACAGCTACCGCGCCGACGAGATCCTGATGTTCATCGCGCTGGCCAAGGAGTTCGGCCTGGAGGTCGCCACCTTCCAGCATGTGCTGGAGGCCTACAAGGTCGCGCCCGAGATCGCGGCGCTGGGCGCCGGCGCCTCCGGCTTCTCGGACTGGTGGGGCTACAAGGTCGAGGTGCAGGACGCCATTCCCTACAGCGGCGCGATGACGCAGAAGGCGGGTGTGCTGACCAGCTTCAACTCCGACAGCGACGAGCTGGCGCGCCGCCTCAACACCGAGGCCGCCAAGGCGCTGCGTTATGGCGGCAAGGCCTGGGGCATGACGGAAGCGGAAGCGCTGAAGTTCGTGACCATCAACTCGGCCAAGCAGTTGCGCATCGACAGGCGCGTCGGCTCGCTGGAAGTGGGCAAGGACGCCGACTTCGTCATCTGGAGCGCAAGCCCGCTGTCGAGCGCGGCACGCGCCGAGCAGACCTGGATCGACGGGCGGCGCTACTTCGACCGCGGCGAGGACACGCAGCTGCGCGAGCGTGATAGCGCCGAGCGCGCCCGCCTCGTGGCGCTAGCGATACCCGAGCGCGCCAAAGCCGCCGCGCCGCCCGAGGGGCGGCCGGCCACACCGCTGGCCGCAGCGCTGGACCAGCTCGAACTGCAACGCTGGCTGCACGAGGCAAACCGTGATCGCCAAAGCTATTTCGGCGGTGACGCCTGGCATGAATGCACCGTGGACGCGTACTGACATGAAGCTCGCACTCATCACGGCCCTGCTGGCTGCCGCCTTCACCGCCCAAGCCACGCCCAACACGCCACCCCCGCCACAGCGCGAACCGCTGCTGCTGCGCAATGCCGTCATCCACCCGGTCAGCGGCCCGGTCATCGCCAACGGCAGCCTGCTCATCGAGGCCGGCAAGATCCGCGCGATCGGTGGCACCGAGCTGGCCGCGCCCGCTGGCGCCAAGACCGTCGATCTGGGCGGCCGGCATCTCTACCCCGGCATGGTGGCGGCCAACACCAGCCTGGGCCTGGCGGAGATCCGCTCGGTCAACGCCTCGATGGACAGCGTCGAGACCGGGCCGCTGAACCCGAATGCCCGCGCCCTGGTCGCCTTCAATGCCGACAGCGAGCTGCTGCCCATCACGCGCGGCGGCGGCGTGCTGGCCGCGCTGTCCGTGCCCGAGGCCGGCCGCACCGGCCTCATCGCCGGTACGTCGGCGCTGCTGCAGCTGGAGGGCTGGAACTGGCAGGACATGGCCCTGCTGCCCGAGGTCGGCCTGCACATCGCCGTGCCGCGGCTGCGCCTGAACAGCGCCCTCTTCCCCAACCAGCCCGAAGCCCGCCTGGCCGAGATGCGCCGCTCGACCGAGGCCAGGCTCAAGCTGCTCGACGACGCCTTCGAATCGGCCCGGGCCTATGCGCTGGCGCGCGCTGCCGACCCGAGCACGCCCATCGACACGCGCTGGGAAGCGATGCGCCCCGTGCTGCCCGCTACAGCCGGTGCGGCGCCGGCCCGACCCGTCGTCATGCATGCCGATGACCTTGCGCAGATCCGCTTTGCGCTGGACTTCGCGGCCCGCCATGGCCTCAAGCTCATCATCAGCGGCGGCGCCGATGCCTGGCGCCTGGCCGACACGCTGCGCGAACGTCAGGTGCCCGTCATCATCGACGGCCTGCTGCGCCTGCCGATGCGCCGCGACGACCCGCCAGACGCCCTTTTCGCCCTGCCCGCCCAACTCGCCGCGGCCGGCGTGCGCTACTGCATCGCCGATGGCGGCCGCGACTCGACCAATGCGCGCAACCTGCCCTTCGAGGCCGCGAGCGCCCGCGCCTTCGGCCTGTCCGACGACGAGGCGCTGAAAGCCGTGACCCTTTACCCCGCGCAGATCCTCGGCATTGCCGACAGGCTGGGCTCCATCGAGGTCGGCAAGCTGGCCAACCTCTTCGTGGCCGATGGTGACCCCCTCGAGCCCAGCACGCGCATCGAGCGGGTGTTCATCCAGGGCCGCGAGGTGGAGCTCAGCGACCGGCAGACGGCGCTGCGCGACAAGTATCTGAAGCGCAACTAGCCGGCCGTCTTGGCCGGCGGCGTGGCTGCCGGCGAAGTGGGCGCGGCCGGCGCGCCCAGGCCCATCTGCGCATTTGGCCGCGCGTCGTGGCCGCGCTTCCACTGCCGCATGGTGTCGACCGCCACCGAGCGGCGGATGTAGCGATGCCAGATGAAGCTGAGGTCGAAGATCAGGATGGCCAGCCACCACAGATAGAGGAAGGCAGCGCCGGCGAGCAGCACGGGCCAGGCGGCGGGTGGCGGTGGCGCCGTCGGGCCGTCGGCGCCCAGCAGCCGCGACAGCACGATGAAGGCGATGACGAGGGTGCCGACGCCGACCAGGCAGCGTCGCCCCCAGTTGGGCTTGCGCGGCAGCAGCCAGCCGCTGAGGGCAATCAGCGCGGCAGCGGCGATCGGAGCGAGCCGGCCGGCGAGTTCCGCCACGTGGGCGGGAGCGGCGCTGCTCGTGAACGGACTGCCGAGGAAGTCAGCCGGCCCGTCCGGCAGCCACAGGTAAAACGGCCAGGCGCCAATCAGGAAGACGAGCGTGGCCGCGAGATGCCAGCGCAGGCCACCGGTATGCACCAGCCGCGGCAGCCGGGCGGCGGCGGTGATGCCCATCATCAGGCCGCTCATCAACAGGATCTGCAGCGGCAGCCGATCGAAGGTCGCGCCCGTCGGCGTGACGCCCTTGTAGAGCAGGAAGACCGCGGCCACGTGCAAGAGCAGGCTCGCCACATAGGGGATGGCCAGGCTCACCCGGTCGACAAGCCCGTTGCTGGCCGGAACTTTCGGCTGGACTGTCGGGTCCGGCAGCACCACGTCGTCGATGAAATGGCCGAACACCTCAGCGTCGTTCCAGTAGTCGTTGTGTGCCTTGCCGGGCAACCAGTAGCGGCTGAAGCCATGGTCATGCTTGCTGCCGAACTCGAAGGCCTCGCAGCCGCTGTCCTTCAGGAAGCCCATGGCGGAATCGAGCTTGAACCCGATGGGGTCCCCGAAGTCGTAGTAGTTGCGCCACTTGATCTGCTGGGCCAGCGTCAGCCGCGGCGCCTCGCTGTCGCCAAAGAGCACCTGCTGGCCGGAGCAGCTGGATTTCAGCTTGAGGCCCTGCCAGAGCGCCGGCCACAGCACGATGTGCTTGTCGATCGGCGAGCCTATCGTCATATAGCCGCGCACATAACGGATCCAGCCGTCGTCAACCGGCGCACTGGATCGGTTGTCCGGGTCGACGATGGGGCGGCCCGACAGCGCTTCGAGCAGGCCGAGGAAGCTGATGACCGTGCCCTCGCTGTGCGCCACGATGTAGATCTCCGGATGGCCCCCCGGGCAGGCCTCCTGGAATGTCGCCACCACCTGCGCGAGCGCGCTGTGGAAGCGGTGCAGGATCTTGTCGCGGTAGTAGGGAAAGTCGGTGACGAGCTGGACATCGCCGACGTAGTCGCGCAGCAGCGGCGCCAGCTCGAACTTGAAGATGCCCATGCGGGCGAGCACGGCCAGCAGGCTCTCCAGCACGCCCACGGTCTCGACGATTTCGTCGACGATGCCGGTACCGAGCTGGAAGTCCTCGGCCTTCAGATTGCCGTTGGGCACCTCCCTGCGGTACTGCGACTCGGCGCGGCTGACCACCGTGTGTCCCCAGGCCTTGGTCTCCTCCAGCGTGTCATTGGCCTTGACGACCTGCCCCGGAATGTCGGCCCAGTAGATCTCGGCGAAGCCGATGCGCGACAAGGCGTCTGCAGGCTTGGCGTCCAGGCGGCTGATGCGCACTGCCGCCGCCGAGCCAAGGTTGAAGTAACCCAGCGGCATGACCGGCAGTGGCGGCGAAGCCCTGTCGCCAAAGCGCCGCGCCACCGACCGTATCGTGTCGCTGCGCAGCTGGCTGCCAATGCCGTGGATGGCCACGACGATCTTGTCCATCGGCGGGCGGCCCTGGCTGGCGTCCGAAATGGATGCGGCCGTGGCTGTCTGCTGCTCGGAGGTGGATGCAACCGTCATGGGGAACTCTCCTCACGGGAAGTCCACGCATGGTGCCTCCGAGGCGGCCCTCACCGCTTCACCAAGACTGAGGAGACGCCGCCTCAGGGGGCGATCTGCTCCGCGTAGTCGTACAAGGCCGACAGGATCTGCTCACCTCGCTCGTCGGCTGTTTCACCGAGAACATCGATACGCTCCATGAAGGCCGCCAGCGTCTGCGCGCCGCCCTCGCCCTCATGCAGCCGCGCAGCCAGGTGGCCCTGCCAGCGCTCCGCCTCTTCTGCCGACAGGCTGGACGGGAAGTTGCGCGCACGCCAGCGGAAGACAAGCTCATCCAGCCGCCCGTCCTGGAAGGCCAGCTTGCCTTGCGCCGCGCGCTCGGCGAGCTGCGCGGGCGCCATCGTGCGCACCTTGTTCAACGCCCGGCGGTCCTCGTTGCCGATGAAGCCGCCGTAGAGGTCTTCGTCCACATCGGCCGGCGCGAAGGGCTCACGCTGGAAGACGTCGGCCCACAGGCCGTCCAGCAGCCGGCCCTTCTCGGCCAGCAACCGGGCGCTGGCGAGCTGAACCTCGACGTCGTGGTTCCAGCGCTCGGCCATCGCCGGGCTGAGCGTCTTCAGGTTGCTGATGACGATGGGGCTTTTGTTGACGTGGATGGTCTTGATGGGCAGCCGCGTGACGCCCTCGGGCAGCAGCTCCTGCTTGATGAACATGCGCGCGCGGATGGCTTCGGCGTTCAGCGTCAGCAGCTCGCCCGGGTCCACCGAGCAGTCCCAGACGATCAGCTCGTTCTTGTTGGTCGGGTGCGGCGCCAGCGGCCAGACCACGGCGATGCAGCCGCGCTCGGGGCCGTACATGCCGGAGATGTGCAGGAAGGGCTTGCCGATGCCGATCTCGTCCCACACCGCCTGCTTGCTGCGCAACTTGACGCAGAAGTCCCATAGCTTGGGCTGGGCCTGGCGCAGCTTGCGCGCCAACGCCACGGTGGCGCGCACGTCGGACAGTGCATCATGCGCCGCCTCGTGCGCGACGCCGTTGGCGATGGTCAGGTGCTCGAGCTTGAAGCTGGGGCGGCCGTCCTCATGCTTGGGCCACTCGAAGCCTTCGGGCCGGAGCGCATAGGCACAGCGCACCACGTCCAGCAGGTCCCAGCGGCCGCAGCCGTTCTGCCATTCGCGGCCATAGGGGTCGATAAGGTTGCGCCAGAACAGATGACGCGTCACCTCGTCATCGAAGCGGATGCTGTTGTAGCCCACGCCAATGGTGTTGGGCGTGGCCAGCACCGTCTCGATGGCGGCGGCGAACTCATGCTCGGGCACACCCTGCTGCAGGCAGTGCTGGGGCAGGATGCCGGTCAGCAGGCAGGACTCGGGGTCGGGCAAGTAGTCCGGGGCCGGCTGGCAGTACAGCATCAGCGGCTCGCCGATCTCGTTGAGCTCCGCATCGGTGCGCAGGCCGGCGAACTGGGCCGGGCGGTCCCGGCGTGGCACGCGGCCGAAGGTCTCGTAGTCGTGCCAGAAAAATGAAAGGGAAGACATGGCCGCCACGATAGCTCAGCCGATAGAGTGGCTCGCATGAGACTTGCCCTGCTGCTCCTGGCCGTTTGCGCCGCGGCACACGCCGACGACGCGATCTCCCCCGACCGGCCCGACTTCACCAACGGCCCCGATGTGATGGCCGCAGGCCGCTTCCAGGTCGAGACCAGCGGCGCCTGGCAGCGCGACGCCGCGACACGGCTGCGATCGACGCCGACGCTGCTGCGCCTGGGCGTCGACCATGACCTGGAGTTGCGGCTGGAGACCGACGGCGCGCTGCGCCAGCGCAACCCGAGCGCCAGCGGCCGAGGAGATCTGGCAGTCGGCTTCAAATGGCAGATGCAGGACGGCGACGAGGCCAAGCCTGGCCTGGGCTGGCTGTTCGAAGTGCAGACACCGACAGGCAGCGGGCCGTTCAAAGGCCATGGCTTGCGGCCCGGCCTGAACTTTCTGGCCCAGTGGGAGCTGCCGGCCGGCTACTCGCTCGGCACGATGGCTGGCGTCTTCATCGATCGCAACGACAACGACCAGCGCTACACGGGTGCCCTGCTGTCGGCGAGCCTGGGTATCCCGCTGGGCGAGAAGCTGCACGGCTTTGCCGAGATCGCCGGCCAGCAGATCGCGTCGGCCCGCAATGGCGGCAATGTCGTCACGGCCGGCACGGGGCTGGCCTGGCAGCTCACAAGCGACGCTCAGCTCGACACGGCCGTCTTCCGCGGCCTGAACCACAACACGCCCGACTGGGCGTGGACGATCGGCCTCTCGCTGCGTTTTTAGCGCTTCTTGACGACCACGCTGCCGATGGAATAGCCCGCGCCGAAGGAGCAGATCACGCCGRCGTCGCCAGCCTTCAGGTCACCCCGGTGATGGTGGAAGGCAATGATGGAGCCGGCCGACGCGGTGTTGGCGTATTCGTCCAGGATCAGCGGCGCGATCTCGCTGCCGGCATCCGCACCCACCAGCTTCTTGATGACGAGCTGGTTCATGCCCTGGTTGGCCTGGTGCAGCCAGTAGCGGCGCATCTGCGTTGGCTCCAGGCCCAGCTTGCCCAGGTGGGCCTCGATATGGGCCGCGGCCATGGGCACGACTTCCTTGAACACCTTTCGGCCTTCCTGATAGAAGGTCAGGTCGCGGTCGCTCGGGTCGCGGTCCTCGGCGCGGTTCATGAAGCCGAAGTTGTTGCGGATATTGCTGCTGAACTGTGTGGCGAGCTGCGTGCCGAGGATTTCCCACTGGTCGGCGCCGGTGGCGTCTTCCGCGCGCTCGACGATGAGGGCCGTGCAGACGTCGCCGAAGATGAAGTGGCAGTCGCGGTCGCGCCATTCCAGGTGGGCCGAGGTGATCTCGGGGTTCACGACCAGCACGCATTTGCTGGCGCCCGAACGCACCGCGTTGAAGGCCTGTTCCAGCGCGAAGGTGGCCGAGGAGCAGGCCACGTTCATGTCGAAGCCGTAGCCGCCGGCGCCCAGCGCCTGCTGGATCTCTACCGCCATGGCCGGGTAGGCGCGTTGCATATTGGCACTGGAGCAGAGCACGGCGTCGACATCCGCGCCGGTTTTGCCGGCCTGTTCAAGCGCCTTGCGGGCAGCATCGGCGGCGATCTCGGCCATCAGCGAGACCTCGTTGTCGCCGCGCGGCGTGAAGCGCGGGTACATGCGGGTCGGGTCCAGCACGCCGGCCTTGTCGACGACGTAGCGCTGCTTGATGCCCGAGGCTTTCTCGATGAATTCGACGCTGGAGTGTGTCAAGGCGGAGCGCTCGCCAGCGGCGATCGCCGTCGCGTGCTCGGCGTTCTGCAGGTCGGCGTAGGCGTTGAAGGCCTCGACCAGCTCGGCATTGGTGATGACATGGGGCGGGCGGTACAGGCCGGTGCCGCTGATGACCACGGCCGGGAATGAAGTTTGCATATTGAAGACGGAAGCCGCCGCTGCTGATGTACGAAGGCTGAAATCTTATCGATCCGGTTTGCTGCCTTCTCTAGGCACTAGCCTGGGGCCCTGGACAAAACATGCACGAAGACAGCCTGCTCCCACCCGACGACGCCCTGCGCCTGGCCTTACACAACGAGGTGCATGCCCGGCCGCCGGCGCGCATCCGCCTGCCGGCCGTCATCGTCCACATCGCCGTGCTCAACGACGGCATCAGCCGGGCGCAGGAGCATGCCCACCTGCGCCAGCTGCCCGGCCAGCACGAACTGGCCGAGGAGGCGCTGAACGCAAACTTTCTGCGCCTGCGCTGCGGCGAGTTCTCGCTGAAGTGGGAGCGCCATGCCGAGTTCACGCGCTACTCGGTCGTGCAGCCCCTGCCCGCCGACGCCGAGGCCAGCGCGCAGACGCTGGATGCGCTGGCGCTGCGCGTCGCACCGGATTGGCTGGGGCGCATCCCGGGGCGCACCTTTGCGGCCATCAAGCTCGTCATGATCGAGCGGCAGCTGACTTTCGCGCCCAGCGCCTTGACCGAGGCCCAGGCCTGGTTCGGCGCGCATGCAACGGTCGCGTCGACGATGGGCGGCGGCCATTCCCTGGTTGTCACCGACTTCTGCCTGCGCGCGACCGGCTTCGAGCACATCGTCGTGCTGGCTGAGCCCGGCACGCCCGAGACCCGCGCCGGCCGCATCTGCCAGCGCCTGTTGGAGCTGGAGACCTACCGCCTGATGGCCCTGCGCGGCCTGCCCGCCGCCAAGTCGCTCGGCTCGACGCTGGCCGAGGTGGAGGCCACGCTGGCCAGCATCACCGCGCGGCTGGAGAAGCGCGGCGCGTCGGAGGCCGAACTGCTGGACGACCTGATCTCGACGGCAGCGCGCATCGAGCACGCCACCGCCTCGCACCAGTACCGCTTTGCCGCCACCCAGGCCTACCAGGCCATCGTCGAGCAGCGTCTGGCCGAGTTGCACGAGGGCAAGGTGGCCGGCAGGCAGTCGCTGGGCGAGTTCATGCAGCGCCGGCTCTCACCGGCCATCGCGACGGTCAATGCGACGGCGCAGCGGCTGGCCGGCCTGTCACAACGCATCTCACGCGCAAGCGCCCTGCTGCGCACGCGGGTCGACATCGCCACCGAGGCGCAGAACCAGCAGCTGCTGGCCCAGCTCGGCGAAGGCCAGCGCACGCAGCTGCGCATGCAGGCCACCGTCGAGGGGCTGTCGCTCGCGGCCATTACCTATTACGTCGTCAGCCTGCTGCTGTACTTCTTCAAGGCGCTGAAGGCCGAGGGCTGGCTGCCAGTACAGCCCGAGCTGGCGGCGGGGGCGGCCATTCCCTTCGTGCTGCTGGCCGTCTGGCAGACGACAAGGCGCATCCACCGCAAGATCTTCAACCACCACTGACCAGGATCTCCAGGCCCGGCAGGCGCAGCGCCTGCAGCGCGGCCGGCCCGGCCTGAGGCGTGACGATCAGCGTCGACAAGGCCGACAGCGGCGCGACGCGGTAGGGCGAGACCTTGCCGAGCTTGTCGCTGCTGGCCATCAGCACCGTTTCCGCAGCGCTCGCCATCAGCAGCGCCTTGACCTGGGCCTCCTCGGCGTCGCCGGTGGACAGACCGAAGCCGGCCTCCACACCGGTTACGCCGAGGAAATAGCAGTCCGCCCGCAGCGCCTGGATGGCCTGTGCTACACCCGCGCCGACGGCCACGCCGGAGTGCTTGAACAGGCGCCCACCCAGCATCAGCACTTCGACAGTGGGGTGCTCGATCAGCGCCGCGGCGATGACGGGGCTGTGTGTGGCGACCGTGGCGCGCAGCGTGGCCGGCAGCTGCTGGACCATGGCCAGCGTGCTCGTGCCGCCGTCGACGAAGACAAGCTGGCCATCGGCGATGAGAGACGCCGCACGGCGGCCCAGCGCCTGCTTCTCGTCGACGGCAATGGCGCTGCGTCGCGCCAGGTTGGCCAGGGCCGGTGACACCGGCAGCGCGCCGCCATGCACACGCTGCAGCGCGCCCCGCGTGGACAGCTCGCGCAGGTCGCGCCGGATGGTGTCCTCCGACACCTGCAGGCGCTCGGCCAGTTCGCGGGCCAGCACGCGGCCCGTGGAATGAAGTTCTTCCAGGATGGCCAAGTGGCGTTGTTCGGTCAGCATCTGTGGGATTGCATGGTTTTGCGTTATTTTGCATGATTTTCCTTAAATTCAGGAAACAACATGCAAACCAAGACCGATTCGCGCATTGCCGACCTGCCCCTGTCCGAACGCGTGCGCGTCCAGCAGGAGAGGCTGCTGTCCAACAACTGGTACACGCTGAAGACCACCCGCTTCGACTTCCTGCGCAGCGATGGCCAGTGGCAGACCCAGGACCGCGAGACCTATGACCGCGGCAATGGCGCCACCATCCTGCTCTACCAGCGCACGCGCCGCCGTGTGCTGCTGACACGGCAGTTCCGCTACCCGGCGTTCGTCAATGGCTGGCAGCAGTTGATGGTCGAAGCCGTGGCCGGGCTGCTCGACGAGGCCGATCCGCTCAGCTGCGTCCGCGCCGAGGCCGAGCAGGAAGCCGGCGTGAAGCTGCGCGAGGTGCAGCCGCTGTTCGAGGCCTATATGAGCCCCGGCTCGGTGACCGAGAAGCTGCATTTCTTTGCGGCCGAGTACGAGGATGGCGACTTGGTTGGCGCGGGTGGCGGCCTCGTTGAGGAGGGCGAGGACATCGCGCGCTTCGAGCTGGACTTCGACGCAGCCATGCGCCAGGTCGAGGCCGGCGAGATCGTCGATGCGAAAACGATCATGCTGCTGCGCTGGGCCGAGCGCCATGTCTTCGGGCCGCCGCCCCGCAAGGGCCCGTTGCTGGTCTTCATCGCCGGGCCGTATCGAAGCGGCACGGGCGACCGGGAGGACGCGATCGCCGCCAACGTGCAGGCCATGCAGGATGCCGCCCTGCAAGTCGCAGCCCTGGGCCACGTGCCGGTGCTCGGCGAGTGGGTCGCCCTGCCGCTCATCGCGGCCGCTGGCGGCCGGCGCGGCGATGCGGTCTGGGACCGCTACTTCCACCCCAACGCCCAGGCCCTGCTGGAGCGATGTGACCTGCTGCTGCGCATCGGCGGTGATTCGGCCGGCGCCGACGCCATGATCAAGGCCGCTTTGGCCTGCGCAATGCCCGTGCACTACGGCCTCGCTTCAATACCAACCAGGCCCGCGTAGAATCAATCACCGGGCCCAAATTTTGGCGTCCGGTTTTTTTTGCCCGCTGCAAAAGCGGGCAGCAAAGCCGGCAGAGCCAAGTCAAGCGCTCGCAGCCCAGGTCGCGCACTGCCAAACGCGCGCCGCAACTGTGAACTTGAATCATGGAAATCTTCGACTACGACAACATCCTGCTGCTGCCGCGCCGCTGCCGCGTGGAAAGCCGCTCGGACTGCGACACCTCGGTGCAGTTCGGCCCACACCGCTTCAAGCTGCCGGTCGTGCCGGCCAACATGAAGACGGTCGTGGACGAGCCCATCACCGAGCTGCTGGCCCGCGAGGGCTACTTCTACGTGATGCACCGCTTCGACCTCGACAGCCTGGCCTATGCCAAGGACATGCGGGACAAGGGCCTGCTGGTGTCGCTGAGCGTCGGCGTGAAGCCGGCCGACTTCGAACTGGTGGACAAGCTGGCGGCTGAAGGCGTCGGCGCCGACTACCTGACCATCGACATCGCCCACGGCCATGCCGAGAGCGTGCAGCGCATGATCGGCCACATCAAGCAAAAGCTGCCCGAGACCTTCGTCATCGCCGGCAATGTTGGCACGCCCGAAGGCGTCATCGACCTGGAGAACTGGGGTGCCGACGCGACCAAGGTCGGCGTCGGCCCGGGCAAGGTCTGCATCACGCGGCTSAAGACSGGYTTYGGCACCGGCGGCTGGCARYTSTCGGCGCTGAARTGGTGCKCRCGCGTMGCSACCAAGCCSATCRTKGCCGACGGCGGCATCCGCSACCATGGCGACATCGCSAAGAGCGTGCGCTTCGGCGCSWSSATGGTCATGATCGGCTCGCTGTTCGCCGGSCATGAAGAGTCGCCAGGCACGACCGTCGAGGTCGACGGCAAGCTCTACAAGGAGTACTACGGCTCGGCGTCGGACTTCAACAAGGGCGAGTACCGCCACGTCGAGGGCAAGCGCATCCTGGAACCCGTCAAGGGCAAGTTCGCCGACACGCTGCGCGAGATGCAGGAAGACCTGCAGAGCTCGATCTCGTATGCGGGCGGCACGCAGTTGTCGGACCTGCGCAAGGTGAATTACGTCATTCTTGGCGGAGAGAATGCGGGCGAACATTTGTTCATGTGATCACCTGCGGAACGCGGGGGAGCACCTCGCGCGCAGCGTGAGGTCCGCATTCCGGCGCAGCCAAAACGCCGGCGAGCACTTGTTCATGTGAGCGCCATGGACTTTGCAAGCTACCGCCGCCACGACGCAACCTCGCTGGCCTCTGAGGTGGCGGCTGGTCGGGTCAGCGCAGAAAGCCTGCTCGACCTGGCGCTCGCAAGGCTGGCCGAAGTCCAACCCCGGCTCAACCCTGTCTGCCGGCTGATGGAGGCCGAGGCCAGAACTCAGTTGGCGCGTGGCGTCGGCACCGGCCCACTGGCCGGTGTGCCCTGCCTCATCAAGGATGTGGCCGAGGACTACGCCGGCGTGCCGACCAGTTGGGGCAGCCGGGCGCTGGCCGCACTGCCGCCGCCGCGCGAGCACGCGCATGTCGTGCGGCGCTTGCTCGACGCCGGACTCGTCATCTTCGGCAAGACCAACGCGCCCGAACTGGGGCTCAAGGGCGTCACCGACCCGCTGGCCTTCGGCCGCAGCAGCAATCCGTGGGACGTGAAACGCACACCGGGCGGCAGCAGCGGCGGATCGGCAGCAGCGGTCGCGTCCGGTGTCGTACCCATGGCCGCCGGCAACGATGGCGGCGGCTCGATACGCATTCCGGCCGCGTGCTGCGGGCTCGTGGGCCTCAAACCTTCTCGCGGCCGCGTGTCTGTGGGCCCGGGCTCCGGCGAAGTCTGGTTCGGCGCCTGCAGCGAGGGCGTCATCTCGCGCAGCGTGCGCGACACCGCCCTGGCACTGGACATTCTCAGCGGCCCCGAGCCCGGCGACGCCGTCGCCCTGCCCGCGCCGGCCACGCCCTTTGTCCATCAGCTGCGCTCACCGCTGCGCCGGCTGCGCATCGCCTGGTGCGCCGATTCGCCGATTGGCGAGCCGGTGCACGACGAGGCCCGGCTCGCCGTGGAGCGAAGCGTGTCGCTACTGAAAGGCCTCGGCCATGTCGTCGAGCCGGCCCGCCCCGACATCGATGGCCGCACGCTGGCCAACAGCTTCCTGCATATCTACTTCGGTCAGGTGCCGGCCACGCTGAGCCGCGCGGTCGCCCTGGGTGGCCGCGAAGCCGACTTTGAGCCGTTGACCCGTCTCATCGCCACGCTCGGCCGCGCCACCAGCGCCGAACGGCTGACGCTGGAGCTGCTGCGCTGGAACGACTACGCCCGCAGCTTGGCCGCCCTGCACGCGCGCTACGACCTCTACCTGACGCCGACGCTGGCCTCGCCACCGGTGCTGCATGGCACCGGCGACCCGCCGCCGCTGCAGATTGCCGTGCTGGGCGCGCTGCGCGCCTCGGGGCTGCTGGGCCTGCTCAAGCACGCCGGCCTGCTCGATGGCGTCGTGCAGCAGATGGCCACCGACAGCCTGCGCCATGTCCCCTTCACCCAGCTCGCCAACCTGACGGGCACGCCGGCGATCTCACTGCCGCTGCACTGGACGGCCGACGGCCTGCCGCTGGGCGTGCAGTTCGTTGCAGCGCCGGGCGAAGACGGGCTGCTGCTGCAACTGGCCGCGGAACTGGAAGCCACCCAGCCCTGGTTCGACCGGGTGCCTAGCTGAAGCGCACCGAGGCCTCGAACCCCGGCTCGGCATTGCGCAGCTCCAGCCGGCCGCCATGCGCTTCAGCCACCAACCGGCACAGGCACAGGCCCAGGCCAACCCCGCCGTCGTGCCGCGTGCGCGCCGCATCCGGCCGGTAGAACGGCTGGCCCAGTTGGGGCAGCGACTCCGGCGGCACGCCGGTGCCGAAGTCACGCACGGTCAGACGCACACCCGCGCCTTCACGAGCCAGGCTGAGCCGCACGGCGCCACGGGTCACATCGTTGTGGCGCAGCGCGTTCTGGACGAGATTGCGCAGGCACAGCTGCACACGCAGGCGATCCAGCCTCAACGGCGGCAGATCGGGCTCGACATGCAACTCCACGCCGGGCTGGGCATGCTCCTGCGCCAGCGCGCCGAGATCACAGTCCGACAGTTGCAGCGCGCTGTGCCCGCTGCCCAGCCGCTCGCTCTCCAGCAAGGCCGTGATGAGATCGCGCATCTGCGCCAGCTCGCCCAGCAGCGCGTCGCGCGATTCGCCCTCGCCCACCAGCTCGGCGTGCAGGCGCGCGCGCGTCAGCGGGCTGCGCAGCTCGTGGCTCATGGCCAGCAGCAAGGCGCGCTTGCCGTCCAGCATGGCCTGGATGTCGGCGGCCATCTGGTTGAAACGCAGTGCCAGGTCACCGATCTCGTCGCTGTGGATCACGGGCACCCGGTGCGAGAACTCACCGCGGCGGAAGGCCTCGGCGCCGATGGCCAGCGCATGCAACGGCCAGACCATGTGGCGGATCATGCCGAAGGCCAGGCCCGTAACCACGAATAGCGCCGGCACGGCCCAAAGCAGGCCGTAGGCGCTGCCCATCGACATCCACAGAATGGTGCTGCTGATGCAGGCGAGCAGGATGAAGATGGCGATCAGCCGCGCACCGAGCGAATGCTTGAAGCGCTTGTGCTGGTGATGCCAGCGCTGGTGCCAACGATGGCGCACACGCCAGCGGTATTCCCAGTCGCGGTTCATGCGCCGGGCGCGCTTGGCCCGCTTGCGTTCCCAGCGCTCGCGCCAGCGGTGGTCGTAGGCGTGGGGTTTCATGGTTTGCCTGGCAATGCGAAGCAATAGCCGGCGTTGCGCAGGGTCTTCAGGGCCACCAGCGGCTCAAGCTTGCGGCGCAGGCGGCTCACCAGGATGTCGACGGCCCGGGTGAACAGCTCGGCTTCCTGGCCACGCAGCCGGTTCAGGATGTCGTCGCGCGAGAAGACCTTGCCCGGCTCGCGGGCCAGCATCACGAGCAGCTCGTATTCGGTGCCGGTCAGCTCGACCAGGCCACTCGCGCACAGCACCTCGCGGCGCGTGGTGTCGATCTCGAGGCCCTCGAAGCACAGCTTGGTGGAAGGCTGAACCACGCTCGGGGCAGCCGCCGATACAAAGCGCGTGCGGCGCAGGATGGTCTGCAGCCGTGCCGCCAGTTCGCGGGGCTCGAAGGGCTTGGGCAGGTAGTCGTCGGCGCCCAGCTCCAGCCCGACGACCCGGTCGGTCAGATCGCCGCGCGCGGTCAGCATCAGCACCGGCATGTCGCGCCAGGCCTCGCTGCTGGCACGCAGCTGTTTGCAGAACTCGAAGCCGTCCATCTCGGGCAGCATGCCGTCGAGGATCAACGCGTCGAAGCGCTCGGCCGCCAGCCGCGTCAGCGCGATGCTGGGCCGCGTGACAGCCTCGAGCTGGAGGTCGAAGCGGGCAAGGTATTGCGTCAGCGGCCCGGCCAGGGCCTCGTCGTCGTCGATCAGCAGCAGTCTGTGCATGTCGCGATTATTCGGCCCGCACCAGGGTGATGGCTCGCTCGGGACAGGTGCTGACGCAATGGCCGCAGGCTTCGCAGGCGGCGGCATTGGGCGTGAAGGCCTGCTCCCAGCCGTGGGCCATGCCCCGGAGCTTGCCGAACAGGCTCAGGGACTGGCGCTGCTCGGGTGCCAGCTTGCCCAAGGTGAACACGTTGAAGGGGCAGACAGCGACGCATTCGCCCTTGCCCTCGCAGCGGTTGCGGTCGATGTGCGGCACAAAGCGGCCGCGGGGCTGCTTGCCGCAGTGGACATCCATCACGCCGCGTCTCGCCGCTCATGCCGGCCGAAGCGCCGCATCATGAAGCGCAGCACCTGACGCTGCTCCGTGTCCAGCGAGTCGAAGAAGTCGGCAAAGGCCGTGACAAGGCCGGGGCCGGCGGCGCGCAGCGCATCCAGCTTGGCGTCCAGCAGTTGCTGCGCCGGCTCGCGGGCGAATTGCTCACCGGCTAACAGGCCCGCCACCTCGGGGCCGCGGGCCAGGCCCCTCATCGTGTCGCGCTGGTGCTGGAGCTGCTCAAGCCAGGCGCCGAGCTTGCGGTGCTGCTCGGCGTCCAGGTCCAGCTTGGCGCCGACTCGGTTGAGAAGGAGGTGGGCGAAGCCATCAGCATGGCGGCCGAAATGATGGCCGTGATGGCCGTGGCCAAAGTGGTGGTGGAACTCGTGGTGGGCGTGCCAGCGACGAAAAAAGTTCATGGTGCTGCTCCGTGGGGCGCTCGAGGCCCGTGGTTGGGATGGCGCTCATGTTTGCGGTTAGCCCGCGCCAGAGCATCTCGACGCGGTATCGCCGGGTATCGTTTTGTTTCGCCCGGGGCCGGGAGGCGGTGCGCCCTTGTCACAGTTGAAGCTGCAGACGCGCTGATCGGCGCGGAGGCCGCGCGAGTGCGGCCCCCTACAATCGCAGCCCCCCGAAAAGCCCTCTTTTCGCCCCAGCTTCACAGCGGGCGACGCCGCGATGACCGAACTTGCCAAGTCCTTCGAACCCGCCGCCCTGGAAGCCCATTGGGGCCCCAAGTGGGAAGCCGCCGGCCTGTATGAGCCGACGCTGGACCCGGCCAAGCCCTCGTTCAGCATCCAGCTGCCGCCGCCSAATGTGACGGGCACGCTGCACATGGGCCATGCCTTCAACCAGACGGTGATGGACTCGCTGACGCGCTACCACCGCATGAAGGGCGACAACACGCTGTGGGTGCCGGGCACCGACCACGCCGGCATCGCGACGCAGATCGTCGTCGAGCGGCAGCTGCAGGCCGCTGGCACCAGCCGCAAGGAACTCGGTCGCAAGAATTTCGTCGCCCGCGTGTGGGAATGGAAACAGCAATCCGGTGACACCATCACCGGCCAGATGCGCCGGCTTGGCGACTCGGTCAGCTGGGGCCATGAGTACTTCACGATGGATGAAAAGCTCTCGACCGTCGTCGTCGAGACCTTCGTGCGGCTTTACGAGGAAGGCCTGATCTACCGCGGCACTCGCTTGGTGAGCTGGGACCCGGTGCTGCAGTCCGCCGTGTCTGATCTGGAGGTGAACTCCGAAGAGGAAGACGGCTCGCTGTGGCATATCCGCTATCCGCTGGCAGACGGTTCGGGCTCGGTCGTGGTGGCCACCACGCGACCGGAGACCATGCTGGGTGACGTGGCCGTCATGGTCCACCCAGAGGACGAGCGCTACGCCGCGCTGATCGGCAAGCTGGTCAAGCTGCCGCTGACGGACCGCGAGATCCCCGTCATCGCCGACGACTACGTGGACCGCGAGTTTGGCACCGGCGTCGTCAAGGTCACGCCGGCGCATGACACCAACGACTACGCCGTCGGCCAGCGTCACAACCTGCCCATGATCGCGGTGCTGGACCTGCAGGCCAGGATCAACGACAACGCCCCCGAGACGTACCGCGGCCTGGACCGCTTCGTCGCCCGCAAGCGCGTCGTGGCCGACCTGGAGGCGCAAGGCCTGCTCGTCGAGGTCAAGAAGCACAAGCTGCAGGTGCCGCGTTGCGAGCGAACCGGCCAGGTCATCGAGCCGATGCTGACCGATCAGTGGTTCGTTGCGGTCACCAAGCCCAGCGCCGACGGCAAGAGCATTGCCGACAAGGCGATTGCCGCCGTCGAGACCGGCGCGGTCAAGTTCTACCCCGAGCAGTGGGTCAACACCTACAACCACTGGATGGGCAATCTGCAGGACTGGTGCATCTCGCGCCAGCTGTGGTGGGGTCACCAGATCCCGGCCTGGTACGGCACGGGCGGCGAGCTGTTCGTCGCGCGCAGCGAGGATGAGGCGCAGGCCCGCGCCAAGGCCGCCGGCTACCTGGGCGAGCTGACCCGCGACCCCGACGTGCTGGACACCTGGTACTCGTCGGCCCTGGTGCCCTTCTCGACGCTGGGCTGGCCGCAGAAGACGCTGGAGCAGGAACTCTTCCTGCCCTCCTCCGTGCTCGTGACTGGCTACGACATCATCTTCTTCTGGGTCGCCCGGATGATCATGATGACGACGCACTTCACCGGCCAGGTGCCCTTCAAGGACGTCTACATCCACGGCCTGGTGCGCGACTCGCAGGGCCAGAAGATGAGCAAGAGCGAGGGCAATGTGCTGGACCCGGTGGACCTGATCCAGGGTGTCGACCTCGACACGCTGATCCAGAAGTCCACCACCGGCCTGCGCAAGCCCGAGACGGCGCCCAAGGTCGCAGCCCGCGTGAAGAAGGAGTTCCCCGAAGGCATGCCGGCGTACGGCGCCGATGCGTTGCGCTTCACGATGGCGTCGTACGCCAGCCTGGGCCGCAACATCAACTTCGACACCAAGCGCTGCGAGGGCTATCGCAACTTCTGCAACAAGCTCTGGAACGCAACCCGCTTCGTGCTGATGAACACCGAAGGCCAGGACTGCGGCCTCGCGCACGACCAAGGCGCCTGCCCGCCCGGCTACAACAAGTTCAGCCAGGCCGACCGCTGGATCACGAGCGAACTGCAGCGCGTCGAAGCGGCCGTGGCCCAGGGCTTTGCCGAGTACCGCCTCGACAACGTCGCCAACGCCGTCTACAGCTTCGTCTGGGACGAGTACTGCGACTGGTATCTGGAAATCGCCAAGGTGCAGATCCAGACGGGTGACGAGGCCCAGCAGCGCGCCACGCGCCGCACACTGATCCGCGTGCTGGAGACGACGCTGCGCCTGCTGCACCCCGTCGCGCCTTTCATCACCGAGGAGCTGTGGCAGACCGTCGCCCCTGTCGCCGGCCGCAAGGCGACCGACTTCATCGGCCAGGCGCCCTACCCTGTCGCCCAGCCCGAGCGCATTGACCCGGCCGCCGACGCCTGGATGGCCCAGCTCAAGGAAGTGGTCGGCACGACCCGCAGCCTGCGCAGCGAGATGAACCTCAGCCCCAGCGACCGCGTGCCGCTGCTGGTGGGTGGTGACTTGTCCTTCCTCAGCGAGGCCGCGGCCGTGCTGAAGGTGCTGGCCAAGCTGGCGGCCGTGGAACTGATCGCCGACGAGGCCGAGTTCGCCAAGCAGAGCGCGACGTCACCGGTGCTGCTGCATGGCGCCGCGAAGCTGGCCCTGAAGGTCGAGATCGACGTGGCCGCCGAGCGCGCCCGCTTGACCAAGGAAGCGACTCGCCTGGAAGGCGAAATCGTCAAGGCCGAGGCCAAGCTGGGCAATGAGGGCTTCGTCGCCCGCGCGCCGGCTGCCGTCGTCGAGCAGGAGCGTGCCCGCGTGGCGGGCTTCAAGGAGACGGTGGCGCGCCTGCACGAACAGCTCAAGCGCCTGCCGCCTCAGTAATAGTCGATGGCCACCTTGGATGTGGCCTTCTTCTTGCCCTTGGCTGGGGCACCCAGCAGTTCGTCCAGGCCGCGCGCCACCGCCCAGGCGGCGCGCACGCGCGACTCCCGCGTCGTGCCCGCCAGCCGCGGCGTCACCTGCAGCGTGGCGATGCCGTGCAGGGGTCGCCCTGCCTCCAGCCAACCCGGTTCCAGGCTGTCGAACCACGCGGCTCGCAGCTTGCCGTTGCGCAGAGCCCGGCCCAGGGCCGCCTCGTCGACGACGCCGGACTGGCTCAGGCCGACCAGGACCTGGCCTGCGCGCACGTTCTCCAGCTGACGGTCGCCGAGGAGGCCGCGAAACCGCGGGAAATAAGGCAGCAGCAGCACCAGGCCGTCGCTGTGCTCGACCAGCTCGCTCAAGGAAACCGAATCGATGCCCCAACGTGCCCAGGTCGCGTCGCTCGGATGCAGGGCCGGGTCATAGCCGATGACCCGTGTACCGAAGGCATGCAGCAGCTGGGTCAACACCTGCGCCGTCGGTGTCAGGCCCAGCACGCCAATCGTCGAACAGCCCAGCTCCCGCCCCACCTTGAGGCCGTCGCTGCCCTCGATGGGCACCCGCCTGAGCAGGCTGAGCAGGGCACCGACAGCGAATTCCGCCTCGGCGCTGGCCGTGGAAGCCTGGGAGCGCACGACCTCCACGCCCGCCTTGCGGCAGGCCTCGATGTCGATGTTCTCCGCGCCGCCGCTGGCACGGCCGATGGCACGCAGTCCCGGCGCGCCGCGCAGCAGTTCGGCATCGATGCGCACTTCGGGTGGCGCCACCAGGGCACGGGAGTTCTGCAGTGCCTCTACCAGGCCCTCCGGGTCACCCACGAGTTCAGGCGCAAAGCGGGCATCGTGGCGCTCGGCCAGCCATTGCACCACCTCGGCTTCCAACGGTTCAAGGATCAGGACTGTCATTGTTTGTATGTGCCCGACTCAGGGGTCAGACCGTCACAACCCCCGTGACACAATCGTTGCGACCCTGTCAACCCAGTGTATGCCCATGGCTTCTTCGTCCAAATCGCCGATCACCAAGGCCATCTTCCCGGTGGCCGGCCTCGGCACCCGCTTCCTGCCGGCCACCAAGGCCCAACCCAAGGAGATGCTGCCGGTTGTCGACAAGCCGCTGATCCAGTACGCGGTGGAAGAGGCCTATGCCGCCGGCGTGCGCGAGATGATCTTCGTGACGGGCCGCCACAAGCGCCCCATCGAAGATCACTTCGACATGACCTTCGAGCTCGAGGTGGCGCTGGAAAACTCCGGCAAGCAGGACCTGCTGGACGTGGTGCGCTCGGTCAAGCCCGACGACATGGAGTGCATCTATGTGCGCCAGGCCCAGGCCCTCGGCCTCGGCCACGCCGTGCTGTGCGGTCAGCGCCTGGTGGGCAACGAGCCCTTCGCCGTGCTGCTGGCCGACGACCTGATGGTGGGCGAGACCCCCATCCTCAAGCAGATGGTCGAGCAGTTCGCCGACTGGCGCGCCTCCATCCTCGCCGTGCAGGAAGTGCCGCCCGAACACACCCGCCGCTATGGCATCGTCGCCGGCACCCAGGTCAATGACCACCTGATGGACGTGAACCGCATCGTCGAGAAGCCCGCGCCCGAAGACGCACCCTCACGCCTGGGCGTGGCCGGCCGCTACATCCTGACGCCGGGCGTCTTCCACGAGATTGCCAACCAGCCACGCGGCGTGGGCGGCGAGATCCAGCTGACCGACGGCATTGCCGGCCTGCTGCGTCGCGAGAAGGTGTTTGCCTACCGCTATGACGGCAAGCGCTATGACTGCGGCAGCAAGGAAGGTTTCCTGCAGGCCAATGTGGAACTGGCCCTGGCCCACCCGCAGCTCGGCCCGGGCTTCAAGGAATTCCTGCAGGGCCTGAATCTCTAAGCTTTGCGGGACAGACCGCCCGAGCGTAGCGAGTAGCTCTGTCCCCAACTGACTCAGGATTGGCTTTGCGGGACAGACCGCCCGAGCGCAGCGAGTAGCTCTGCCCCTAACTGACCAGGGCCTGCTCAGCGCCTGCGCAGCACGTGGATGAACTCGTCGCCCGACGAGTTCTGTTCCACCAGTTCGTTGCCGGTCTGGCGCGCAAAGGCCTGGAAGTCGCGCATCGAACCCGGGTCGGTCGCCACGACGCGCAGCAACTCGCCGCTGAGCATTTCGGCCAAGGCCTTCTTGGCTTTCAGGATGGGCAAGGGGCAGTTCAGGCCCCGCGTGTCGATCTCGCGTTGGACGTCCATGGCCTCATTCTCGCTTCAGGTCGAGCCATTGGGGTTCGATGCCTTTGCTGCGCAGCCAGGTCGCCAGCGCCTGGCCGGTGCCCTGCGGCCAACAGCGCACGTTCTCGGGTGCAATCAGCTTGTACTCCGCCAACTCAGGCGACAAGCGGATCTCGCCGCGCGCCGCCGCATGGTAGGCAATGATGATCTGGTTCATGCGCTGGAAATCCCAGACGCCCAGCAGGCGCAGGGAATCAACCTCCAGTGAGGTCTCCTCGGCGATCTCGCGACGGATGCCCTCCTCCGGCGTCTCGCCAGACTCCATGAAGCCCGTGATCAGGCCGAAGAAGCGCCCCGGCCAGGCCGCGTTGCGGGCGAGCAGCACCTGGCCGTCGCGGTCCGTGCATTCGATGACGGCGGCCAGCACCGGCGTCGGGTTGTTCCAGTGCGTGAAGCCACAGGCCGGGCAGCGCAGGCGTTCCTTGTCGCCACCGTCCTCGGCCTGCGTGATCCAACCCAGCTGCGTCGCGCAGACGGGACAGAACTTGTAGTCCGTCATGCAGGAAACACGCCCGTCGACAGATAACGGTCGCCGCGGTCGCAGACGATGAAGGCGATGGTCGCGTTCTCGACGCGGCGCGCGATCTGCAGTGCCACCCAGCAGGCGCCAGCGGACGAAATGCCGGCGAACAGGCCCTCCTCACGGGCCAGGCGGCGCGCCATGTCCTCGGCGTCGCTCTGGCTGACCAGCACCAGTTCGTCCACGCCGCTCGGGTCATAGATCCTGGGCATATAGGCCTCGGGCCACTTGCGGATGCCGGGRATGCGCGACCCTTCGGCCGGCTGGGCGCCGACGATGCGCACGGCGGGGTTCTTTTCCTTCAGAAAGCGCGACACGCCGGTGATGGTGCCCGTCGTGCCCATGGCGCTGACGAAATGGGTGATGCGCCCGCCGGTGTCCTTCCACAGCTCGGGGCCGGTGGTCTCGTAATGGGCGCGCGGGTTGTCGGCATTGGCGAACTGGTCCAGCACGCGGCCCTTGCCTTCGCCGGCCATCTGCTCGGCCAGGTCACGGGCGTACTCCATGCCACCGGTCTTGGGCGTCAGGATGAGCTCGGCGCCGAAGGCCTTCATCGTCTGGGCGCGCTCGATGGACAGGTCCTCCGGCATGATCAGCACCATGCGGTAGCCGCGGATGGCCGCGGCCATGGCCAGCGCGATGCCGGTGTTGCCGGAAGTCGCCTCGATCAGGGTATCGCCCGGCTTGATCTCGCCGCGCTCCTCGGCGCGCTTGATCATGCTGATGGCGGGCCGGTCCTTCACGGAACCGGCCGGGTTGTTGCCCTCCAGCTTGGCCAGGATCACGTTGCCGCGCGCATCGTCGCCGAGCAGCCGCTGAAGGCGCACGAGAGGCGTGGCGCCGATGACATCTTCGAGGGTCGGGTAGCTCATGGGCGGCGATTGTGGCAGCGGGACAAAAACCGAGCCTTGTCGAGTGCATAATCCGCCCCTCGCGCAGCAAGCGCGATGCTGTTTCCGACGGGCCCGGGTGGCGAAATCGGTAGACGCAGGGGACTCAAAATCCCCCGCCGCAAGGTGTGCCGGTTCGAGTCCGGCCCCGGGCACCAGGCGAAACAGCAGCCGGCTTGTGCTGGCATACTCAAAACGACAAGCACCGGCCCTCCCGGTGCAGGCGCCCTCCCGGGGCGCAAGCCGCGCGATCCATGCCCCCACTGCCTTCAGTCACCAAGGCCTTCATCCTGGCCTGTGTCGGTGCCTTCTGCTTTTTCTACCTCTTCCCGGGATTGGCCTATTGGTTCCAGCTGTGGCCGCTGAACTCGGGCTTCTTCATGCCCTGGCAGCTGCTGAGCTATGCCTTCCTGCATGGCAGCTTCGAACATCTGCTGTTCAACATGCTGGGCCTGTGGATGTTCGGCGGCGAGCTGGAGCGCGTCTGGGGCGCGCGGCGCTACACGCAGATGCTGGTGGCCAGCGCGCTGAGCGCCGCCATCGTGCAACTGATATTCACCTGGGTCATCGGTGCCCAGTCCCCCACCGTCGGGGCCTCCGGCGCGATCTTCGGCCTGCTGCTGTCCTTTGGCATGCTGTTCCCCAACCGCATCATCGTGCCGCTGATCCCGCCGATCCCGATGAAGGCGAAATACTTCGTCGCCATCTTCGGCGGCCTGGAACTGATCCTGGGGTTCAGCGGCAGCAGCGGCATTGCCCACTTCGCCCACCTGGGCGGCATGCTGGGCGCGTGGCTGTTGATCCGCCACTGGCGCTCGCCGCGGCGGCGCGGCTAGAGGCCTTCTTTCGGGGTCGGGTAGCGCAGCGCCAATCGCAGCTCGCGCCTGAGACGGGCATTGCTCAACCGGCGTGATTCGCTCCAGAAACTCAGCTGCATGGCACTCATGGTTTGGGCTGCTTCAGCACGCGTGATGCGCACGGGCCGCGGCAGACCACCGAGGTCGGCGGCCAGGTCGAAGTAGTCGCCCATCAGCAACTGGCTGTCGTCGCAGACATTGACGGCGCGCTGCGGCAGGCCGCGCAGCAGCGCCAGCAGGCAGGCCTGCGCCAGATCATCGGCATGGATGTGGTTGGTGTAGACATCCTCCTCCCGTCTCAACACCGGCGTGCCCCGCGCCAGGCGCTCGCGCGGGTGGCCCCCTTCGCGGTCGCGTGCATAGATGCCGGGAATGCGCAGCAGGCTGACACGCGTGCCGTGACGGCGACCAAAGGCGCGCAGCTGGGCCTCTGCATCGACACGTCGGCGGGCACGGTCGGTCGCCGGGTTCAGTGCCCGCGTCTCGTCGATGAAGGCACCACCGCAGTCGCCATAGACGCCGGTCGTGCTCGCGTAAACCAGCGCCGCGGGCGGCTTGCACGCGAGGGCAGCGAGCAGATGGCGGGTGCGCAGATCCGCCTCGCCGTCACGGGCCGGTGGCGCGAGATGCAGCACGAGCTCGGCCAGTCCTGCCAGGCGCGCCAGCGTCGCCGCGTCATCGAGATTGCCAACCAGCGGGACGGCTCCTGCGGCCCTGAGCTCCGCTGCACGGCTTGCGCTGGACGTCAGTGCAAGAACCCGCCAGCGGCCCGCGAGCAGCTTCAGGACGCGCAGGCCGACGTCGCCGCAGCCAATGATGAGGAGTCGTGGGGTCAAACCGGCCTCGGGCAAAATGGCGGGCAGTCTACGGCCCCGGAAATGTCTGCGGGGCCGCTGCTTTTTGGAAGCCATGTCCCATCAGATCACCATCCAGCCCGCCGGCCGCGTCTATCAGACCGAGGGCGATGACACCCTGCTTGCCGCCGCCATCCGCAATGGCGTAGGCCTGCCTTATGGCTGCAAGGACGGCGCCTGCGGCTCCTGCAAGAGCAAGCTGCTTGAAGGTGCCGTCATCCACGGCAACCACCAGCCCAAGGCGCTGACCGCCGAGGAAGAGGCCGCCGGTTATGTGCTGACCTGCTGCGCCCGGCCGCAGACCGACTGCACCGTCGAGGCCCGCACGGTGCCTGGCGCCGGCGAGTTCCCGGTGCTGAAGCTGCCCAGCCGCGTCATCGCCATACTGCGCCCGGCGCCCGACGTGGCGGTGCTGACGATGCAGCTGGCGGCCAACCAGAACTTCCAGTTCCGCGCCGGCCAGTACGTCGAGTTCATCCTGCGTGACGGCTCGCGCCGCAGCTACTCGATGGCCAATGCGCCGCATAGCCTGCCGGGCCAGATCGAGCTGCACATCCGCCACATGCCCGGCGGCAAGTTCACCGACCATGTCTTCGGCGCGCTCAAGGAGAAGGACATCCTGCGCATGGAAGGGCCCTTCGGCAGCTTCTTCCTGCGCGAGGACAGCGACAAGCCCATCGTGCTGCTGGCCAGCGGCACCGGCTTTGCACCCATCAAGGCCATCATCGAACGGGCCCGCCACATCGAGTCGAGCCGGCCCATGGTTTTGTACTGGGGTGCGCGCAAGCAGGCCGACCTGTATCTGAACGACTGGGCGGCGCTGATCGCCTCGGAATGGCCGCAGCTGACCTATGTGCCGGTACTGTCCGAGCCCGACGAGGGCTGGACAGGCCGCACGGGGTTCGTCCACCGCGCCGTCATGGAAGACTTGGCCGACATGACGGGCCATCAGGTCTACGCCTGCGGCGCGCCTATCGTGGTCGAGTCGGCGCAGCGGGACTTCGTCGCGCAGTGCAACCTGCCGGCGGAAGAGTTCTACGCGGACGCGTTCACGTCCGAAGCGGACAAGCACTGAGATGTTCGAGCCGCCGTGGACACCCGCTGCTGAACTGGTCGACGCGCTGAAGCGCGATGGCGAGGCCGTGCTGGCGCCAAGTTCGCTTGGCGTGCTGGGCGCCTCTGCCGACGACCTCGACACCCTCAAGCCCTGCTGGGACGACCTGCCGCCCGATGGCTACCTGCGCGACGGCGGCCGCTACCGCTTCCGACGCCACGGCTGCTTCGTCGCCGACGGCGACACGCTGACTCTTCAGCCCCACCGCGCCCACTGGCAGCCGCTGGACTACAACGCGCTGCACGGCGGCATCCAGCGCTGGTTCGTGCCGCTGGCGCAGGAGATGGTCAATTCACCTGCCTGGACGGCGCTGCTGCTGGGGTTGGCGAAAACGGCGTCGGCACTGAAGGGCGAGCAGCCCTGGTTCATCGAGGCCCACCCTTTCCGCATCGACACCAGCGATGGCATCGGCCGCCCGACGCCCGAGGGCGCCCACCGCGACGGCGTCGACCTCGTAGCCGTGCTCTTCGTCGGCCGCCAAGGCGTCAAGGGCGGCGAATCGCGGGTCTTCGACGCCGCCGGCCCGGCGGGCCAGCGCTTCACGATGACCCAGCCCTGGACGACGCTGCTGCTGGACGACGCCCGCGTGATCCACGAAACCACCCCCATCCAGCCCGTTGTGGCGGGCGAACGCGGCTGGCGCGACACCCTCGTCATCACATTAAGAGGCGGCGGATTCCAGGGTCCGTAGAATCCCGAGCGGCCACGCCAAAAGCGTGGCCGTTCTTCTACCTACTGCCGCGCCAAAAGCGCCGACCGTCATGAACCCGACCTCCCTCTTCGGCCTGCCCGAGCAGTCCCCGCACGAGCGCGTGCTGCTCGCCACCGACCCGGCCACCGGCCTCAAGGCCATCCTGGCCGTGCACAGCACCGCCCGCGGGCCCGCCTTCGGGGGCTGCCGCCTGTGGCACTACGAATCCGAAGCCGCCGCGCTGAACGACGCGCTGCGCCTGTCCCAGGGCATGAGCCTGAAGAACGCGCTGGCCGACCTGCCTTTCGGCGGCGGCAAGGCCGTCATCCTGAAGCCGGAAGGCGCCTTCGACCGCCCTGCCCTGTTCGCCGCCTTCGGCCGCGCCGTGCAGTCGCTGGCCGGTGCCTACATCACCGCCGAGGACGTCGGCACGACGACGGCCGACATGCGCGGCATGCAAGCCCAAACGTCCTTTGTCAGCGGCATCCCGCGCGAAGGCGCCTTCGGTGGCGACCCAAGCCCCAAGACGGCCTGGGGCGTGTTCGTTTCCATCCAGGCTGGCGCCCGCCTCGTGCTGGGCCGCAACTCGCTGGAAGGCGTACGCGTCGCGCTGCAGGGCCTGGGCGCTGTCGGCTGGCACCTGGCCGAGTTCCTGCACAAGGCTGGCGCCAAGCTGGTCGTGGCTGACGTGGACGCCGCCAAGGTCGAGCGCGCTGTCGCGCAATTCGGCGCCACGGCCGCCAGCGTGGCGGACATCCTGGCCGCCGACGTCGACGTGCTGGCGCCCTGTGCGCTCGGCGCTTCCCTGAACGAGAAGACGGTGCCGACGCTGCGTGCCAAGCTGATCGCCGGCGCGGCCAACAACCAGCTCGCCACGCCCGATGACGGTGACGCACTGCAGCGCCACGGCATCTGCTACCTGCCCGATTACCTGGTGAATGCCGGCGGCATCATCAGCGTGGCTCGCGAGTACCGCGGTGAGGGCGAAGAGACGGCCGTGATGGCCGAGGTGAGCAAGATCGCCGAGCGTGTCGAAGAGCTGCTGCAGCGCGTGCAGACGGCCGACTCGACGCCCGCTCGCGTCGCCGATGACTGGGCCCGTTCCAAGCTCGTCCGCCTGCCCTAAGTCCATCCCTGCAATGGCCGGGCGGTGGCGCCCGGCCAACATTTAGAGAGCCCTCTCAAGTCCAGGGTTTGTCTCGACCGGTTTGTCCTCATGGCGACACGGCGGCTGCGCACAATCTGCGCCGGTTACGCACGATTACCGGAGGCAAACCCTATGCGACGCACTACACGTCCAACCCGCGCGCTGCGCCCCTTGCTGGCAGGTGTCGCCCTGCTGCCCCTGGCCCTGACGGCCCATTCAGCCGGCTACCGCTTCGGCACCCAGAGCGCCGCCGCCGAAGGCACCGCCAACGCGAACGCGGCTGAGGCCGCCGACGCCAGCACGCTGTTCGCCAACCCCGCCGGCCTCACACGCCTGACGGGCTGGAACTTGTCCGGCGTCGTGGACTACGTCGACCCCAAGACCCGCTTCACCGACCAGGGCTCCTATATCTCCCTGCCCGGCTCTGGTCTGGCGCCGCGCTCGACGGGCACCGTCGGCGACACGATGAGCTTTGCCAAGGCCGCGGTCGTGCCCCATCTCTATGCCGCCTACAAGGCCTCCGACACACTGGCCTACGGCCTCGGCGTCTTCGTGCCCTGGGGCACCAAGCTCGACTACCGAGCTGACTGGGGTGGCCGCTACAACCTGCAAAAGGTCGAGCTGAAGTCCATCTCGATCAACCCCAACGTCGCCTGGAAGACCTCGCCCGAGCTGTCGCTCGCGGCCGGCCTGAACATCCAGTACATGGAAGGCAAGCTGCGCCGCGCCGTGCCCTACGCCTCCGTCTACGCCGCCGGCCTGCTCAACGCCGCCCACCAGGCGGCCGCCGCTGGCGCGCCGGGCCTCGCGCTGCAGTTGCAGCAGCAGGCGGCCACGGTCTTCGGCAACCCGGCCTATGACGGCTCCATCGCCGTCGAGGGCAAGGACTGGGGCCTGGGCTTCAACCTCGCCCTGCTGTGGGAGCCCGCTGCCGGCACGCGCATGGGCCTGAGCTATCGCAGCAGCATCAGCCACAAGCTCAAGGGCAGCGCCGACTGGACCCAGCCCACCAACCTGCCCGCCGAGGTGCTGGCCGCCATCGCGGCCAAACCCTACAACGGCGTCTCGGCCCTGGACCACAACGACTCCGACGTCAGCCTGTCGGTGCGCACGCCCGAGTCGCTGTCCCTCCATGGCTTCCAGCAGCTGACGCCCACCATCGCCGTGATGGGCGACTTCACCTTCACGCGCGACTCGCGCCTGAAGCAACTGCGCATCGACTTCGCCAACAGCACGGCCGATTCGACGACCGCCGAGCACTGGAAGGACAGCACCAAGGTCTCGGTCGGCGCCCAATGGCAGGCCCTGCCGGCGCTGCTGCTGCGGGCCGGCTACAGCAAGGACATGTCGCCCGTGCCCTCGGCGACGCGCAGCCCGGCCCTGCCCGATGCCCACCGCACCTGGCTCGCCCTCGGCGCCAATCTGGCGCTGATGGACAACGCCAGCATCGATTTCTCCTTCGGCCATGTGAAGCTCAAGGACGCGGCGATGAACGCGACCGACGATGGCGACGGCGAGCAGCCCTGCAACTGCGCCTACTCGACCGCACGCGGCAACTACGCCTCCAAGGCCACCATCTTCGGTGTCCAGTTCAACTACAAGTTCTGAGGAGGCGACACATCATGGATCGCCGCAGTTTTCTCCGCCGCAGCGCCGCGCAAGCCGGCGCCCTGATCACCGCCTCCACCGCCCTGTCCAGCCTCGTCGGCTGCGGCGGCGGTGGCGATGCGGGAGCGCCCATAGAGCCCTTGCCCGCCACCTTCCCAGGCAGCAGCACACCGCTGCCGACGACGGCCGCCGCGAGTGGCACGTTCAAGTTCCCGCAATCGGTGGCCTCGGGTGACCCCAAGCCCGACGGCGCCGTGCTGTGGGCCCGCGTCGTGCCCAGCAGCGCCGATGACGTAACCAGCGCCACGGGTGGCGGCAGCTACAACGTGACACTGAAGATCAGCAGCGCCGCCGGCAATGCCGCCCTGCTCGGCACGACCTCGACACTGGCGGGCACGGCCGACGCTGCCGCCGACGTGCCGGTCTACGAGTTCTATGACCACACGCTGCGCCACCGCATCAGCGGCCTGCAGCCGGCCACGGTCTACTACTACCAGTTCACGGCCGGCAGCAGCGTGTCGCGCATCGGCCGCTTCAAGACGGCGCCCGCGGCTGACACCGATATCAGCGCACTGAACTTTGCCTTCGTGTCCTGCCAGGATTGGAACGTGAATCACTGGGCCGGCATGGACACGCTGGCCACGGAAAACATCGATTTCATCGTCCACCTGGGCGACTACATCTACGAGACCGTCGGCGCCGACTACCAGGCCGGTGGCGTCGAGAGCGCGCACGCCGCGCTGGCCCTGCCCAACGGCACGGCCCTGCCCACGGGCGGCAAATACGCGACGACGCTGGGCGACTACCGCTACCTCTACAAGCGCTACCGCACCGACCGCCGCCTGCAGAACCTGCACGAGCGCTTCGCCTTCGTCGCCGTCTGGGATGACCACGAGTTCAGCGACGACTGCTGGCAGGACCGCGAGACCTACGACAACGGCAGTTTCAACGCGACGACGCAAGTCGGCGACAACACGGCCCAGACCTCGCGCCGCCTCGCGGCCAACCAAGCCTGGTTCGAGAACATGCCGGCCGACATCAGCTTCACGCTGGACCCGGGCCAGGGCATCACCGGCATCCGCATCTACCGCGACCTGAAGTTCGGCAAGCTGATGCACCTGGTCATGACCGACCAGCGCCTGTACCGCGCCGACCACCTGATCCCCGAGGCCGCGCCCAGCCCGCTGACCGGCCAGGCCGTCGGCAGCATCGGTGCGCGCTACATGGTGCCTCAGGCGACGCTCGCCGGCGTCGAGGCCGCCAAGCTGGCCGCCGGCGCGTCGCTCCCCGACCCGCTGGCCCTCGTCAGCGTGCTGGGCGGCGCGCAGCGCCAGTGGTGGGTGCAGACGATGACGGCGTCCACCGCGCTGTGGAAGATCTGGGGCAACGAGGTGTCGCTGCTGCGCATGGGCATGGACGGCAACAAGATCCCCGGCGCGCCGGCAGCCTTCAAGGCCAAGTTCGTGCTGAACGCCGACCAGTGGGACGGCTTCAACGCCGAGCGCAAATACCTGATGGGCCAACTGCTGAGCAAGGGCGTGAAGAACGTCGTGGCCGTCACCGGCGACATCCACGCCTTTTATGCCGGCGTCGTGATGGCCGACTACGACGCCGCCACGCAGGTGCCGGCGATGGTCGACCTCGTCACGGCAGGCGTGTCCAGCAATTCCAACTTCAGCTATTTCTACACCGAAGCCAGCAAGCCGACCTTTGCCGCGCTGAAGCCGCTGGTGGCCACGAGCGAGGCCGAGTCTGAAGGCATCGCCATCCAGATCCTGAGCGCGGCCATCGCCATCGCGGCGGGCGTGACCGACCTGACCAACACGGCGGCCATCCAGGCTGCCGTGCAGGGTGCCGTCCTGGCTGGGCTGGTGCCTGCCGCAGCCTTCGCGCCGACAGCGTCGCTGTCCAAGGCCGTCATCGTCACCTTCGACGAAACGCAGGCTGGCACCATGGGCACCATCATCGCGGGCACGATCGCGGGCCTGGCAGCCGCCGGCAAGTCGGTCGCGGCGATGACGCTCTACGGCCTGATCCAGCAGAAGCTGGCCGCGGCCCTGGGCATCCCGGCCAACTTCGTGCCGGCGTCCGAGATCGTCAAGCGCCTGAACCCGTTTGCAGACCCGACGACGGCCGTTGCGCCGCCTGTCAACAACCCCTGGATCAAGCATGTCGACAGCGACGCCCAGGGCTATGCCGTCGTGTCACTCAGCAAGACCGAGTTGATCTGCACGTTCAAGAAGATGGCACGCCAGGTCGGCGGCACGGCGCCGGCGTCGCCGGTGGCCGCCGTCAGGACGGTTCGCGTCGCCGCTGGCGTGACGGATGTGGCCGTGATGGCCGGACTCTGACGCGGCCGTCCGCACGAATCAGAACGCCCGGCAATGCCGGGCGTTTTCCTTTGCCGCGCCACGCAGCTGGGCACCTGTGAGGCGTGCTTAGACTCCCGCATGCCTCTCTACCGCGTTCTGGTCATCGGCGGCTACGGCTTCTTCGGGCGCCGTCTCGTTGAACGGCTGGCCCGCAGCCCCGGCCTGCACCTCATCGTGGCGGGTCGATCCGCCGCACAAGGCCTGGCCCTGGCGGATGCGTTGCGCGGGGCGGCGCGCGCGCAACTGAGCTGCGCCACGCTCGATGCGGATGCACCGGCTTTCGCCGACGACCTCAAAGCGCTGGCGCCTGACATCACCGTGCACACCTCGGGCCCGTTCCAGGGCCAGCGGTATCACGTCGCTCAAGCCTGCATGGCCGCTGGCGCGCACTACATCGATCTGGCTGACGGCCGGGATTTCGTGGTCGGCATCAGCAGCCTGAACCAGGCCGCGCTGGACCGTGGACTGAGCATCATCAGCGGCGCGAGTTCCGTGCCTGCCCTGTCCGATGCAGCAGCACGCCATCTGGCGCAGGGACTCACCCGCGTCGACCACATCGACATCGGCATCAGCCCGGGCAACCGTACCGAACGAGGCCTGGCCACGGTGCGCGCCATCCTGAGCTACTGCGGCAAGGCCCTGCCGGCCGTGGACCACCGTCCCAGCTTTGGCTGGAGTGGGAGCCGGCGTCACCTTTATCCCGTGCCGGTCGGGAACCGGCTGCTGTCGCCTTGTGACGTGCCTGACCTCGCGCTGCTGCCCAAGCGCCATGCCGGCTGCCCGACGATCAGCTTCGGCGCCGGCCTCGAATTACCGCTCCTGCACCGAGGCATGAACGCCCTGGCGCTGCTGGCCCGGGTCGGCATCGTCAAGGACTGGTCGGCTCATGCGGTGGCCCTGAAGTGGCTCGGCGACCGGTTCAGCGGCCTGGGGTCGAACGCGGGCGCCATGCATGTCTGTGTCAGCGGGGAAACTGCTGAAGGCATCAGCCGCAGTCGCACCTGGCATTTGGTTGCTACTCACGGCGATGGCCCCTTCGTCCCGACGCTGGCCGCTGCGGCGCTGATCCGCAAACTGCAGCACGGCGACGCATCGCTCGCAGGCGCCCAGCCCTGTGTGGGCCTGCTGTCCCTGCAGGACTTCGCACGAGAATCCGAAGGCCTGCACATCGACATGAACGAATCGTCCAGCATCGACGCCCTGAGCCTCTACGAACGCGTGCTGGGCGCCAGCTATTCACAACTGCCAATGGCGGTGCAGCGCTTCCATCGGCTCGCGGGGCACACCGTCTTGAACGGCTGGGTGCAGACACAGGCGCCGAGTTCGCTGCCGGCCCGGCTGCTGGCCTTCTGCCTTGGGACGCCACGCCGTGCCAGCAGCGGCCCGCTCAGCTTCGAGCTCGACGCCAGCGCGGAGGCCGAACGTTGGACGCGCCACTTCCCGACGCGGACCATGACATCACGAATGCGGCTGGTGGCCGGCAAGATCCAGGAGAAGCTCGGGGCTGCCCGGCTGACTTTTGGCTTGAGCGTTGCCGATGGCCGGCTGAGGATGGAGCTTGAAGGCCTGCGTTTCATGGGCCTACCGTGCCCGCGATGGCTGATGCCGCAGGTGGTGGCCGAGGAAACCGGCAAGGACGATCAGCTGCACTTCCGCGTCGCCGCCGGTCTGCCGCTGCTGGGCACCGTCGCGGCCTATGACGGCCATCTCGAACTCGGTCCGGCGCAGGCCACTTCATGATCATCGTGTTCGATGCCCAGTGCCTGCTCTGCAACGGCTGGGTGCAGTTCATCCTGCGGCATGACAGCAAGGCCCGCTTGCGCTTTGCTTCCATCCAGGGCGCCGCGGGGCGGAGTCTGCTGGCCGCAGAGGGGCTGGTGCCCGAAGGCCTGCAGACATTGCTGCTCGTCGATGGCCCTCGCGCGTGGCAGCACACGGCAGCCATATTTCGCGTGCTGCATGCGCTGGGCTGGCCCTGGCGCCTGGCCTGGATCGCATGGCTGATCCCGTCCATCGTCCGAGATCCGTTGTACCGCCTGGTCGCCAGGAACCGCTACCGGCTGTTCGGGCGCTCGGCCCTCTGCATCCGCCCGCAGCCTGAGCATGCGGCCAGATTCCTCGACTAAAAAAACGCCCGGCAGTGCCGGGCGTTTTTTCTAGAGCGGTTCGGAACCRCTTATTCGCCCAGGTAGGCGGCGCGCACCTTCGGATCGTTCAGCAACGCTTGGCCCTCGCCCTCCATCGTCACCTCGCCCGACTCCATCACATAGCCGCGGTTGGCCAGTTGCAGCGCGCGGCTGGCGTTCTGCTCGACGAGCAGGATGGTGACGCCCTGCTGGTGGATGTCGTTCACGACCTCGAAGATCTTGTCCACCATGATGGGCGACAGGCCCATGGACGGCTCGTCCAGCAGCAGCACCTTGGGGCGGGCCATCAGCGCGCGACCCATGGCCAGCATCTGCTGCTCGCCGCCGGACATCGTGCCGGCCAGCTGCTTGGCGCGCTCCTTCAGGCGCGGGAACAGGCCGAAGACCTTGTCCATGTCGGCCTGGATCTCGCCATCCTTGCGGTTGTAGGCGCCCATCTGCAGGTTCTCGGTGATGGTCATGCGCGTGAAGGTGCCACGGCCCTCCGGCACCATGACCAGGCCCTGCTTGGCCAGGTCCCAGGCGCCTTGACCCTTGATGGGCTTGCCGAGGTATTCGACGCTGCCAGCGGCCACCGGCTGCAGGCCGGTGATGGCCTTCAGCGTCGTCGTCTTGCCGGCGCCGTTGGCGCCGATCAGCGACACCAGTTCGCCCTCGCGCACCTCGAAGCTGACGCCCTTGACGGCCTGGATGCCGCCGTAGGCGACCTTCAAGCCAGAAACCTTGAGCAGGGTTGCTGCCATACCTATCACTCCAAATCGTGCGTTGACCAAGCGGCACCCGTGGAACTGGCTTTGCCAGGCCACTGGGTGCGCCCCCTTGAGGGGGAGCGCGAAGCGCTACGGGGGTGGGTCATCCTTAGTGGTTCTTGTGGCCGGCGCCGAGGTAGGCCTCGATCACCTTTTCGTTGCGCTGCACGTCGTAGGGCGYGCCTTCGGCRATCTGCTTGCCGTARTCSAGCACSGTGACSCGGTCGCACAGGCCCATGACCAGCTTCACGTCGTGYTCGATSAGCAGGATGGTGCGGYYGTCSTTGCGGATGCGGTCGATCAGCTCGCGCAGCWSSACYTTYTCGGTCGCGTTCATGCCSGCGGCSGGYTCGTCSAGCGCGATCAGYTGCGGGTCGGTGGCCAGGGCYCGGGCRATYTCCAGRCGGCGCTGGTCRCCRTAGCTCAGSGTGCGGGCCTTGWAGTCKGCGTAYTTGCCGATGCCGACATAGTCSAGCARCTCCTGGGCGCGCGCCTTGATGGCGGCCTCCTCGGCCTTGAACTTGGGCGTGCGGAACACCGCGCCGATCAGGCCGGACTTGGTGCGGATGTGGCGGCCCACCATGACGTTCTCGATCGCCGTCATGTCGGCGAAGAGGCGGATGTTCTGGAAGGTGCGCGCGATGCCGGCCTTGGCGACCTGGTGCACGGCCTGCGGCGTGTAGGGCGTGCCGCCGAGCGAGAAGCTGCCGCCGTCCGGCACGTACAGGCCCGTGATGACGTTGAAGAAGGTCGTCTTGCCGGCGCCGTTGGGGCCGATGAGGCCGTACACCTGGCCGCGTTGGATCTGGATGCCGACGTCGGACAGGGCCTGCACGCCGCCGAAGCGCTTGGATGCGCCGCTGACGTTGAGAACGATGTTGTCGTGTTTGCTCATGTTGGTGTCCTCCCTCACTTCGCGGCAGGCGGGGCGACCTTGCCGTGCTCGGRMGCSGGCCACAGGCCGCGCGGACGSRYCAGCATGAYGCYGATCATGGCCAGSGCSAYCAGCARCTGGCGCAGGATGGAGGCGTCGAGGCGACCGTCAGTCATCTGCTGCAGCGGGCCGGCGACGTAGCGCAGCACCTCGGGCAGGGCCGACAGCATCAGCGCGCCGAGGATGACGCCGGGSATGTGGCCGATGCCGCCSAGCACMACCATSGCGACGATCATGACCGAYTCCWKCAGGCTGAAGGAYTCGGGMGACACRAARCCCTGGAAGSYSGCRAACATSGMRCCCGACACGCCGCCGAARGTGGCGCCCATGCCGAAGGCCAGCAGCTTCAGGTTGCGRGTGTTGATGCCCATGGCCTTGGCGGCGATYTCGTCYTCRCGGATSGCCATCCAGGCGCGGCCGATGCGGGAGTTCTCCAGCCGATAGCAGACCACCACGCCCCCCACCACGAGGGCCAGGAAGAGGTAGTAGTACAGCGTCACCGACGGCAGCGTGAAGCCGAACACCTCCCAGGACTTGCCCAGGTCCACGCCGAAGACGTGGAAGGAGTCGATCTGGCCGATGCCGCGCGGGCCGTTGGTGATGTTGACCGGGTACTCCAGGTTGTTCAGGAAGACGCGGATGATTTCGCCGAAGCCCAGCGTGACGATGGCGAGATAGTCGCCGCGCAGCTTCAGCGTTGGCGCCCCCAGCATCACGCCGAAGAAGGCTGCCAGCGCCGCTCCGGCCGGGATGACCAGCCACAGCGGCGAATGCAGGCCCGTCGGGAACGCGGCCTGGATGGCCTCGAAGTTCTCGCTCAGGTGCGGGCTGGACATCAGCGCGAACATGTAGGCGCCGACCGCGTAGAAAGCGACGTAGCCCAGGTCCAGCAGGCCGGCATAGCCAACGACGATGTTCAGCCCCAGCGCCAGCAGCACGTAGAGCAGCGCCAGGTCGATGATGCGGACCGGACCATTGCCGAGCTGCTGTGCGAACAACGGCACAACGAGCAGGCCGATGGCGGCCGCGAGGAAGGTGAAGATTTTCTTGGTGTCCATGTCTTGTCTCCCTTCAGGCGCGATCGGCCACACGCTCGCCGAGCAGGCCCGAGGGGCGCAGCGTCAGCACGAGGATGAGGGCGACGAAGGCGAAGATGTCGGCGTAGTGGCTGCCCAGCACGCCACCGGTCAGGTCGCCCAGGTAGCCCGCGCCGATGGCCTCGATGAGGCCGAGCAGCACGCCGCCCACCACCGCGCCGGCCAGGTTGCCGATGCCGCCCAGCACCGCGGCCGTGAAGGCCTTCAGCCCGGGCATGAAGCCCATGGTGTGCTGCACGGTGCCGTAGTTGGCCGCCCACATCAGGCCGGCCACTGCGGCGAGCGCAGCGCCGATGACGAAGGTGGTGGAGATGATGAAGTCGGGCTTCACGCCCATCAAGCCGGCCACGCGCGGGTTCTCGGCGGTGGCGCGCATCGCGCGGCCCAGCTTGGTGTAGTTCACCAGGTACATCAGGCCGGCCAGGATGCAGACCGTCAGGCCCAGGATCAGGCATTGCGTGACGGTGATGACGGGGCCGCCCAGGTCGAACGGCGTGGTGGGCAGCAGCAGCGGGAAGGGCTTGGGATTCGGCTTCCAGATGATCATCGCCAGCACCTGCAGCAGCAGCGACATGCCCATGGCGGTGATCAGCGGCGCCAGGCGCGGCGCGTTGCGCAGCGGCCGGTAGGCGATCTTCTCGACTGCGTAGTTCAACGTCGCGCAGACGACGATGGCGGCGGCCAGGCCGATCAGCATCAGCAGCCAGCCGGGAATGCCGGAATCCGCCAGCAGCGTGACCAGCGTCCAGCTGACCATGGCGCCCACCATCAGGATCTCGCCGTGGGCGAAATTGATGAGGTTGATGATGCCGTAGACCATCGTGTAGCCCAGGGCGACGAGGGCATACATGCTCCCCAGCACCAGGCCGTTGATGATCTGTTGAATCAGAGTCTCCATGAGGGCTCCAGGAATAATTGTTGGGGCGCAGCATGCGCCAAGCGACCCGGGATAAATCGCAACCCTCGTGCCAATCAAGACGTTTCAAGGGTATTCACCGACGGTATGAAACCCTCGACCGTTTGATCCGTCCCCAGAGGGTGACCCTGGTCAGATTTCACGAGTGTCGACCAGCAAAAACTGGGCGGAAATCCGCACAAACCGCAGCGACTGCGAGCGGTTCTCCGCCAGCATCGAAAAAACTGCTGCAGGCGCTGTCGTGCGCGCCATCGCATGGGCAAACTACACGGCCCCGCCATGGTTGTGACTGCCTCTCTTCGCCCGCGCGCGCTGCGCCTCCTCCGCCTGCTGAGCCGGCCGGGCTTCCATCTCTTCCTGACAGGCTTGCTGATGGTGCTCGGCTTCGTGCTCGCGCACCGCATCAGTGAACGCAGCGGCCGCGAGCAGTTGTCGGCACTCAGCACCGAGCGGCTGGAGCTCTACGCCTCCAACCTCGCTGCCGAGCTGGGCCGACACGCTTCCCTGCCCAGCCTGCTGGCCATCGCGCCCACGCTGCAGGCGCTGATGCAGGCGCCCGAAGATGCGAACACTCGCCGCGCCGCCAGCCAGATGCTGGCCCGCGTCAATGTGCGCGCCGGCACTCACCAGATCTTCGTCGCCGACGCCAAGGGCCAGGTCTTGTCAGCCAGCGAGGCGTTGACGCCGCCCGCTCGACTCACCGAAGCGCTGGCGCAGGGTCGCACCCACTTCTTCGCCGCCGACCCGACGACGGGCAGCACCGACTTCTATCTGCTGCACCCGCTGCGCGGGGCCAGCCAGGTGTCATCGGCGGGAGCGGGAGAGATCCCGCTCCGGGGCGTCATCGTCGTGCGCTTCAACCTCGCGCCACTGGAAGCGACGTGGATCGACCTCGGCCTGCGCTCGCAGAACGAACGCATCCTCATCGCTGACGATCAGGACGTCGTCATCATGAGCTCCGTGCAGGCCTGGAAGTACGCCGTGCTGGGCCACGCCGACCCGTCGCGCCGCCAGGCCCTGCAGGCCAGTGCGCGCTACCCGCAGGCCATCGGCCCCAACCTGGACCTGCCGGCCTCGCTGGAGGTGCACCAGGGCCAGCAGGTCAGCCTGCCTTTGCCCGGTGCCAAACCCATGCTGGCCCAGCAGCGCCAGATCGTGCCGCTGGGCCTGCGCCTGGTGGCTCTGTCGGACCTGACCGAAGTGCGCCAGCGCGCCCAGCTCGCGGCCTGGGGCGGCGCGGCCTTTGGCGCCAGCATCGGCCTGCTCGTCCTCTATCTGTCGTCGCGCCGGCGCGCGCTGCGCCAGCTCACCAAAGCGCAGACCGAGCTGCAGCAGGCCCACGCCCTGCTCGAGCAGCTGGTGGACAGCCGCACCGCCGAGCTGCGCCAGACCAATGACGCGCTGAAGACCCAGATCGCCCAGCGCCTGCAGACCGAAGGCGAGTTGCTGCAGGCCAGCAAGCTTGCCGTGCTGGGTCAGATGTCGGCCGGGCTGTCGCACGAAGTCAACCAGCCGCTGACCGCCTTGCGCGCGCTGGCGCGCAACTCGATCCGCTTACTGGAAGCCGGCCGCCAGGACGCGGTGGCGACCAATCTGCAGCTGATGGACGACATGGTCGAGCGCATGAGTCAGATCACGCGCCAGCTGAAGAGCTTTGCGCGCAAGGCCGATGAGCAGGTCACAGGCGCCGTGTCGCTGCTGGACTGCGTGCGCAACGCCCTGCTGCTGCTGGAGCACCGCAGCCGCGCGCTGGATGTGCAGGCCGAGATCGAGGTGCCCGCCGGCCTGCGCGTGCGGGCAGAGGCCAACCGGCTGGAGCAGGTGCTGGTCAACCTGTTCGGCAACGCCATTGACGCGATGCAGAACGAGGCCGAGCGCCAACTCCGCGTGCAGGTCATCGCACAGGATGGCGGGCGCCGCGCCCTGATGCGCGTGCAGGACAGCGGTGCCGGTGTCGGCGAGGCAGACCTGCAGCGCCTGTTCGAGCCCTTCTTCACCACCAAGCCCGCTGGCGAAGGCCTGGGGCTGGGCCTGGTGATTTCAGCCAAGATCGTGAATGAGTTCGGCGGCACGCTGCGTGCCCAACGCCTGGAGCACGGCATGAGTTTCGAGTTCGACCTTGCCGTCGAAACCTGGGCGGCAGTACCGGAGACGAAAGATGTTTGAAGGCTACAAGGTCGTGTTCGTCGAGGACGACCTGCCGGTGCGGGTCAGCCTCACGCAGACGCTGGAGCTGGAGGGCTTTGCCGTGCAACCTTGCCGCACGGCCGAGGAAGCCCTGCCCCACATCCAGCCCGGCGCACCCATCATCGTCATCACCGACGTGCGCCTGCCCGGCATGGATGGCCGCGCGCTGCTGGCCCATGTGCAGGCCACCGACGCGAGCATTCCCACCATCCTCATCACGGCCCACGGCGACGTGACGATGGCCGTGCAGTCCATGCGTGCCGGCGCCTACGACTTCATCGAAAAGCCCTTCGCGCCCGAGCGCCTGCTGGACGTGGCCCGCCGCGCCCTGGACCTGCGCACGCTGCGCCACTCGGCCGACGAGCTGCGCACGCAGCTGCAGCGCGCCAGCGGCATCGAGGCCGCGCTGCTGGGACAGTCTCCGGCCATGCAGCAGCTGCGCCGCCAGGTGCTGAATCTGGCCGGCACCTCGGCAGATGTGCTGATCGTCGGCGAGACCGGCACCGGCAAGGAGCTGGTGGCGCGCTGCCTGCACGACCAGAGCGCGCGCCGCGACCGCCATTTCGTCGCCATCAACTGCGGCGGCCTGCCCGAGGCGCTGTTCGAGAGCGAATTGTTCGGCCACGAGCCGGGCTCGTTCACGTCAGCCGCCAAGCGCCGCATTGGCAAGATCGAGCATGCCAACGGCGGCACACTGCTGCTGGACGAGATCGAGACCATGCCGATCGCGCTGCAGATCAAGCTGCTGCGCGTGCTGCAGGAGCGACGCATCGAGCGCCTGGGCTCCAACGAGGAGCTGCCGATCAACGTGCGCTTCATCGCCGCCAGCAAGTCGGACCTGCGCGAGCAGGCCGCCAAGAACGAGTTCCGCAGCGACCTTTATTACCGACTCAACATCGCCACGTTGACGCTGCCGCCGCTGCGCGAGCGCCGCGAGGACGTCCCGCTGCTGTTCCAGCACTTTGTCGTGCAAGCCTGTGCGCGCTACGAGCGTGCCGCGCCCGAGTTGACGCCCGAGAAGCTGCGCGAGCTGATGGCCCACGACTGGCCGGGCAATGTGCGCGAGATCCGCAACGCGGCCGACCGCTTCGTGCTTGCGCTTGACGACCTTGACCCCCAGGCCGCGCTGCAGGCCGTGCCGGCGCTCAACCTGGCGCGCCAGATGGACCTGGTCGAGAAGACGCTGATCGAGCAGGCCTTGCGCCGCTGCCACGGCAAGGTGCCCGCCGCGATGGAGCTGCTGGGCACGCCGCGCAAGACGCTGTACGACAAGCTGAACCGGCACGGCATCGTGCTGGACGACTTCCGCTAGCGATACTTCTCGGGATCCGGCGAGTCGGTCGGGTTCGCAATGACGCGGCGGAAGGCTGCACTCATCGGCAGCTTCAGGTTCAGCCCCTGCGACGGCAGCGGCGACTCGAACCAGCGGCGGTAGATCGCGTGGATCTCGCCGCTGCGGTAGAGGCTGTGCAGCACCTCATCCACCAACGCCTTGAACTGCGGATCATTCTTGCGCAGGCCGATGGCATAAGGCTCCACGGTCAGGGCCTGGTCGGAGATGCGGTAGTCGTCCGCGCCAGGGCCCTGCTGGGCCAGCAGCGCGCGCAGCAGCACGTCGTCCATCAGGAAGGCCGAGGCGCGGCCGCTGCGCAGCAGCTGGAAGCCTTCAGGGTCGTCCAGTCCGCCGAGGATGCGGATGCCCAAGCCCTGCTGGTCGTTGGCCTTGGCCAGATGCTGGATGCTGGTCGTGCCGATGGTGGACGCTACGGCCAAGCCGCGCAGGTCGGTCAGGCCCTGCACGCGCTCGGCGGCACGCGTCATCAGCCGAGTCTCGGCGATGAAGATGGTCAGCGAGAAGGCCTGCTGGCGCGCCCGCTCGGCGGTGTGCGTCGTGATGCCGCATTCCAGGTCCAGCGTGCCGTTGATGACCAGCGGCATGCGGGTGGCCGAAGCGACTTCGACGCGACGTACTTCGAGGTCGGGCAACTGCAGCTTGGTCCGCACCGCAGCGACGATGCGGTCGCAGAGCTCGACCGTGTAGCCGGTGGGGCGCAACTGGGCGTCGAGATAGGAGAAAGGCAGGGATGCCGGCCGGTAGCCGATGACGATGACGCCGGTGTCGCGCACCCGCGTGAGCGTCGGCCCGTCGGCCGCGTGTGCAGCCAAGGCGCACAGCGCGAGCAGGGCCGCGCTAAGTCGCTTCATCATCCAGGCGGCGCAGCTCAGCCAGCTTGTCGGCAATGCGCAGTTCCAGCCCGCGCGGCACGGGTTCGTACCAGCGCTGGCCTTCCAGCCCGTCTGGCAGGTATTGCTCGCCGGCCGCATAGCCATTGGGCTCGTCGTGGGCATAGCGATAGGCCTTGCCATAGCCCAGGTCCTTCATCAGCCGCGTCGGCGCATTGCGCAGATGCTCGGGTACCGGGCGGGTCTGGTCCTGCTTGATGAAGGCCTTCACCGCGTTGAAGGCCTTGTAGACGGCATTGGACTTGGGCGCGATGGCGAGGTAGACGACTGCCTCGGCCAAGGCGAGTTCACCCTCGGGCGTGCCCAGGCGCTCGTAGGTGTCGGCCGCATCCAGCGTGATGCGCAGCGCGCGCGGGTCGGCCAGGCCGATGTCCTCGCTGGCCATGCGGATCAGCCTGCGCGCGATGTAGCGGGCGTCGACGCCGCCATCCACCATGCGCACGAACCAGTACAGCGCCGCATCGGGATTGCTGCCACGAACCGACTTGTGCAGGGCGCTGATGACGTCGTAGAACTGGTCGCCACCCTTGTCGTAGCGGCGCAGCTGTTCGCCGAGGGTCCGCTCCAGCAGTGCTTCGTCGATGCGGGCGCCATTGGCGAGCGACGCGGCGGACTCCAGGGCGTTCAGCAGCCGGCGCGCATCGCCGTCAGCGTAGCCAATCAGTCGGTCGGCGGCTTCCTTCGTCGGCGCCTCGACACCGAGCTCCCTGGCGCCACGTTCGATCAGCTCCTGCAGCTCGCTCGCGTCCAGGCTCTTCAGCACCTGCACCTGGGCGCGCGACAGCAGCGCCGAGTTGACCTCGAAGCTGGGGTTCTCGGTCGTCGCGCCGATGAAGGTGAACAGGCCGGACTCGACATGCGGCAGGAAGGCGTCCTGCTGGGCCTTGTTGAAGCGGTGCACCTCGTCAACGAAGACAACCGTGCGCCGGCCTTGCTGCGCCGCGATCTGGGCGCGGTCCACCGCCTCGCGGATGTCCTTCACGCCACCCAGCACGGCCGAGATGGCGATGAACTGCGCGTCGAAGGCGCCGGCCACCAGGCGCGCCAGCGTCGTCTTGCCGACACCGGGCGGGCCCCACAGGATCATGCTCTGCAGCCGCCCCGCCTCGAAGGCCGCACGCAGCGGCATGCCTGGGCCTAGCAGATGGCGCTGGCCGATGACCTCGTCCAGCGTCTTCGGGCGCAGCCGTTCGGCCAGCGGCGGCGCGGGCGGGTCGGCGTCGAAGAGCGAACCGATGCTCACTGCTCGATCAGATCGGCCCCGGCCGGCAGCTTGAACTGGAAGCGCTCGGCCGCGACCGGCACATTGGCCTGCACGGCGCTGAAGTCCAGCCGCGAGCGCTGGCCGAAGCTGTCGACGATCTCCATCGCCGCCAGCTCCTTGCCCTTGAAGCCGAGCTTGAGCGATTGGATGGTGGATTCGGCCTGCTTGGGCGCCGCCTGCACCCAATCCAGGCCGCCGTCGCTCGCTTGAGACTTCAGCGTGAAGTCGCGTTCAAGATTGCTGCCGGCGAGCAGCGCCGCCGGCGTGGCGCCCAACGCGTCCGCCAACTTGCGCGAGCTGGCCTGGTTGAGGTCGGCGTCATAGATCCAGACCTTGTGGCCATCGGCGACGATGACTTGCTCGAAGGGCTTGGCATAGGCAAAGCGAAAGCGGTTGGGCCGCTCGAACTCGAAGCTGCCTGAAGAGACCTTCTTGCGCTTGCCGTCGGGCGACGTCACCGTTTGCGTGAAATTGGCCTTGCCGCTCTTCACGTCGCGGCCGAAGTCGCGCAGCGCATCGACCGCATCGGCGTGGGCGATGCCAGCAATGAGCAGCGTCAGGGAGAGCAGGAGTTTCTTCATTCGTCTCGTTTAGGAATGATCAGTTCACGGCTGCCGTTGGATGCCAGCGCGCCAACGAGGCCGGAGTTTTCCATCTGCTCCAGCAGCCGCGCGGCGCGGTTGTAGCCTATGCGCAGATGGCGTTGCACCAGCGAGATGGAAGCCTTGCGATGTTGTAGGACGATAGCCACGGCCTGGTCGTACATGGGGTCTTGCTCACCGCCGGCCTCGCCCGGCGCCGGCGCCTCGCCGTCGATGCCGTCGAGCACGCCACCTTCGAGAATGCCTTCGATGTAATTCGGTTCGCCCTGGGACTTGATGTACTCCACAACGCGGTGCACCTCGTCGTCGCTGACAAAGGCGCCATGCACGCGGATGGGCAGGCCGGTGCCCGAGGGCATGTAGAGCATGTCGCCCATGCCGAGCAGCGCCTCGGCGCCCATCTGGTCGAGGATGGTGCGGCTGTCGATCTTGGAGCTGACCTGGAAGGACAGGCGGGTCGGGATGTTGGCCTTGATGAGGCCGGTGATGACGTCCACCGACGGCCGCTGCGTGGCCAGGATCAGGTGGATGCCGGCCGCGCGCGCCTTCTGCGCCAGGCGAGCGATCAGTTCCTCGATCTTCTTGCCGACGACCATCATCAGGTCGGCCAGYTCGTCGATGACGACGACGATGAACGGCAGGCGCTCCAGCGGTTCGGGTTCTTCGTTGTTCAGCGCGAACGGATTCGGAATGCTGATGCCGTTGGCCTTGGCCTCGTCGATCTTCTTGTTGTAGCCGGCGAGGTTGCGCACGCCCATCTTGGACATGAGCTTGTAGCGCCGCTCCATCTCGCCAACGCACCAGTTCAGCGCATTGCTGGCCTGCTTCATGTCCGTCACGACCGGTGCCAGCAGATGCGGGATGCCTTCGTAGACGCTCATCTCCAGCATCTTGGGGTCGATGAGGATGAGGCGCACATCACGGGCCTCGGCCTTGTAGAGCAGGCTGAGGATCATCGCGTTGATGCCCACTGACTTGCCCGAACCGGTCGTGCCGGCCACGAGGCAATGCGGCATCTTGGCAAGGTCGGCGACGATGGGCAGGCCGACGATGTCCTTGCCCAGGCCCATGGTCAGCTGGGACGACGCGTCCGCGTAGACCTGCGAGCCGAGGATTTCGGACAGGCGGATGGTCTGGCGGCGCGCGTTGGGCAGCTCCAGCGCCATGTAGTTCTTGCCCGGGATGGTCTCGACGACGCGGATGGACACGAGGCTCAAGGAGCGCGCCAGGTCCTTGGCGAGGCCGACGATCTGCGAGCCCTTCACACCGGTGGCCGGTTCGATCTCATAGCGCGTGATGACCGGGCCGGGGGATGCGGCGACCACATGCACCTCGACGCCGAAGTCGCGCAGCTTCTTCTCGATGAGGCGGCTGGTCATTTCCAGCGATTCAGGCGTGACCGTCTCCTGGCGGCCGGGTGCGGCGTCCAGCAAGTCAACTTGCGGGAGCTTGGCGTCGCCGGCGTCGACGAACAACGTCTGCTGGCGCTCCTTGGCCACCCGCGTGGACTGGGGCACCTCGACGACCGGCGCCTCGATGACGAGCGGCGCGTGGTCGGCTCCACCTTGTTCCCACTGGCGTTCGGCTTGGCGCTCGACCTCGACCTCCTGCTCGCGCTCCTTCACCGCCTGCTCACCGGCCTTCTGATCGGCCTTCATCTCGCGCTGCTCGATGCGCTTCTCGCGCAACTGCTCGATACGCTCACCGATGCGCTCCGCCAGATGCCCCCAGGAGAAGCGGAATGCCCAGGCCATGCCGGTCAGCAGCAGCACGATCCAGACAACGCCGGAGCCGGCAAAGCCCAGGCCCCTCATACCCAGGGGCCCGAGCGCATAGCCGACCAGGCCGCCGGCATGGCCGGGCAGGCGCGCCTCGAGGGCATAGAGGCGGCTCCACTCCAGCGCGCAACTCGCGCCGATGAGCAGCACGATGCCAGCCCAGAACCGCGCGCGCTGGCTCCAGCGCAGCACGGGGTCCACGTCATGGCGCAACAGCCCGGCCAGGCTGCGCAGCCAGCCGCGCAGGGCCAGCAGCGGCAACCACCAGGCGGAAAAGCCGAACAGGAACAGCAGGCCGTCCGATAACCAGGCGCCAAAGCTGCCAACGCGGTTGCCGACGAGGTCTCGCTGGCCGCTGGTGCTGAAGGCAGCGTCGCGCAGGTCGTGCGTCGCCATCGCCAGCACGAGCAGCGCGAGCAGCAGGGCCGTCAACGCCAGCCACAGCGGCGTGCGCAGCAGCCGCGAGGCGGCTGACGGCGGGGCCACTTCGCGCTTGGGCGCCTGGCGGCGGGTGGGTTTGGCGGGAGCGGCGGGTTCGCCGGCGGCATCGTCACCGCCCAGCAGGGAACCGAGGGGAAAACTCATCCCCGCATTGTCGCTGTCAATCGTGGGTCAGCCGTTCCTTGATGACCACCGAACCGTTCTCAAGCGTTTCAATGACGCCGCGCTCTTCCAGGTCCTTCATGACCCGGCTGACCATCTCGCGCGAGGCGCCGACGACCTTGGCCATGTCCTGGCGCGAAACCTTGCCGCGGATCAGCTTGATGCCCTTCTCGTCCTCGGACATGTCAAGCAACGTGCGCGCCACGCGGCCATAGACGTCCAGCAGCGCGAGCGACTCGATCTGCCGGTCGGCATTGCGCAAGCGCGCCACCAGCCCGCGCAGGATGCCGTAGGAGAGGCTGCTGCTCTCGGGCAGGCAGCGCGCGAACTCCAGGCGGCCGAGCACCAGCATGTCGGTCTGCACCTCGGCGCGCACCGTGGCCGAGTGGGGCTCGTTGTCGATGAGGCTCATCTCGCCCACGTAGTCGCCCGACTGCAGCACGGCCAGAATGACCTCGCGGCCGCGGTGGTCGGCCGTCAGCACGCGGGCACGGCCGTTGAGCAGGATGAAGAGGGCGTTGGACTTGGTGCCCTGCTCGACGATCAGTTCGCCGCGCTTGAAGCGGCGCTTGACGACGCTGTCGGCGATGGATTGGGCCTGATCGGTGGTCAGCATCGAGAACAGCGGAACACGGCGGATCAGGTCGAGGTTGGAAATCATCGCCATATGCAGTCTCCAGGTTTGGGCCCCAGGCAAGCGGCAAGAAATGCGCCTGCCTAAAATGGCGTGCATTGTGCACACGCGGCAGGCTTCTCCGCATCGGGTAAGGCCGGGGTTTTCACCCCTAAGACTACCTTGCGAGCCGTTAACCCGCCCTCACCTTCCCTGCCATGACCGCTACGACCCAACACCACGGCCTGCTTATCCTCGGTTCCGGCCCCGCCGGCTACACCGCCGCCATCTACGCTGCACGCGCTAATCTCAAGCCTACGCTGATCACGGGCATGGCCCAAGGGGGTCAACTCATGACCACGACGGAGGTCGACAACTGGCCGGCCGACGTGATGGGCGTGCAGGGCCCCGAGCTGATGCAGCGCTTCCAGCAGCATGCCGAGCGCTTCCAGACCCAGATCGTCTTTGACCACATCAATGCGGTCGACTTCTCCAAGCGCCCCTTCACGCTGACTGGCGACAGCGGCACCTACACCTGCGACGCGCTGATCATCGCGACCGGCGCCTCTGCAAAATACCTCGGCTTGGACTCCGAACAGGCCTTCATGGGCCGCGGGGTCAGTGGTTGCGCGACCTGCGACGGCTTTTTCTACCGCGGCCAGGAAGTCTGCGTCGTCGGCGGCGGCAACACGGCCGTCGAAGAGGCGCTGTATCTGTCGAACATCGCCAGCACGGTGCACCTGATCCATCGCCGCGACAAGTTCCGCGCCGAACCCATCCTCATCGACAAGCTCAAGGAGAAGGCCGACGCCGGCAAGATCGTGCTGCATTTCTTCCAGCAGCTCGACGAGGTGCTGGGCGATGCCTCGGGCGTGACCGGTGTGCGCATCCGCAGCACGCTGGACGACAGCAAATCGGAAATCAAGCTGCACGGCTGCTTCATCGCCATCGGCCACCAGCCCAACACCGACATCTTCAAGGGCCAGCTGGAGATGAAAGACGGCTACATCATCACCAAGAGCGGCCTGAACGGCTTTGCGACGATGACCAGCGTGCCGGGCGTCTTCGCGGCCGGTGACGTGCAGGATCACATCTACCGCCAGGCCATCACCAGCGCCGGCACGGGTTGCATGGCCGCGCTGGACGCCCAGCGCTTCCTGGACCAGGAAAACGGTTGACCCCTCGTCCGGTCTCGCCCCACTGAACGCGGGCGGGTCCAGCCGGTCCCCCGAGGGGACTGCGATGCTCTCGGCATCGAGCCGCGAGCACATCGCCCGACGGGCCGGCTCGGGAGCGGCCCAGCGCTCGGCCCGGAAGGCGTAGCACGGCCTTCCTGGCCCGCGGGTTTTCCGCTACACTCGCGGGCTTGCCTGCTGGATGGACCGCATCCAAAGCGTTGATTCGAAAGAATTTCGCCTGAGGATTAGCAGGCATATGCGGTCAAAGGGCCGCTCGAAAAGTTCGGGCGGCTGGTCAAAGAAGTCAAACCGGAGAAGCGTCATGGCACGCGTCTGTCAAGTCACGGGCAAGAAGCCCATGGTCGGGAACAACGTTTCCCACGCCAACAACAAAACCAAGCGTCGGTTCCTGCCGAACCTGCAATACCGCCGTTTCTGGGTGGAATCGGAAAATCGCTGGATTCGCCTGCGCATCACGAATGCCGCTCTGCGTTTGATCGACAAGGTCGGCATTGACCAAGTCGTCGCCGATCTGCGCGCCAAGGGCGCGCTCTGATCGTCGCTCACTGACCTACTGAAGGAATACGACCATGGCATCCAAAGGCGGCCGCGAAAAGATCAAGCTGGAGTCCACTGCGGGCACCGGCCACTTTTACACGACGAACAAGAACAAGAAGACCACGCCCGAAAAGCTCGAATTCATGAAATTCGACCCCAAGGCGCGCAAGCACGTCCTGTACAAGGAAATCAAGCTGAAGTGATGAATGGCGGCGCGAGCCGCCAACGCACGCAAGCAAAACAAAACCCGCCAAGCGGCAACGCTGGCGGGTTTTTGCGTTTCTGACGAGGCGGCGTCAGCGCGCCGCGGTCACTGTGGCGCCAAACTCTTGCTTGAACCAGCGATCAAGCATGCGCTTTTCATAGCGCAGCGTGTCCCCACTTGAATAGCCATTGAAGCCGTCCTGGTAGTTCATGTCACGCAGCTTGACCTCGCCCTGCCGGACGACCTTTTCGCCCTCTCGTACTTCGTAGTTGAAGGCGATGGACGGCAGTGTGACGGTGCGCATGACGCGCAGCCATTGCATGCGGCGGCCGAACGGCTCGACCTCGCCGGCCAGATCCACGTCGGTCACGTTGATCCGCACATCCCGGCCCGGAAGGCGCTTGCCGACCTGCTCGACAAGATAGGCTTCGATGTCCTTCAGCACCTCGGGCTGGCGGAAGCCGTTGTTGTCCTTGATGTCCGAGAACTTCTCGGAACCGATGAAATTCACCTGCACATCGGCGCGCGCGGTGGCGGCCAGGGCGAACAGGGCAACGGCAATCCAGCGGTATTTCATGGCAAGCCTCCTAAGCAAATCAGCGACTGCATACGTCAAGTCTAGGCCAGCCCAAGAAAAAGGGCGCCCGACGGGGCGCCCTTTACTTCAGGAAACCAAAGCTCAGGCGTGAGCAGCGCGCAAGCGCATCGAGAAAGCCTGCAGTTCGGCAATACCGCTCTCCTCGGCGCGGCGGCACCAGGCCTGCAAGTCGGCGACGAGTTGCTCGGCCGACACATTCGTGCGCGTCCACATCTGGCGCAGTTCCTCGCGCATGGTCACCAGCTTGTCGATGACCGGGCTGGCAGCGCGGGCATTCGCGAGGTCGCCGTGCACGGCGACCGGGATGCGCTCCTCGTCGCGGTGCAGCCAGCGTTGGGCCTGCTTGAACTCCTCAAACCGCGCGCTGTGCTTGCCGCCCTCGGCCTTGATTTTGGCCAACTCGGCGGCGCAGGCCGCTTTCAGGTCACGGGCATAGCTGGCCATGACTTCGTAGCGATTGGCGATCAGTGCCTCGAGCGTGCGCGCGTCGGCCGGCTTGATTTCACCCAGGCTCAACTTGGGTGCCGTCTTGCGGACCTTGGCCATGCCCAGCATTTCCAGGCCACGGATATACATCCAGCCAATGTCGAACTCGTAGGGCTTGACCGAGAACTTGGCGGACGTCGGGTAGGTGTGGTGATTGTTGTGCAGTTCTTCGCCGCCAACGATCAGCGTCCAAGGCGTCAGATTGGTCGACGCGTCGGGTGCTTCGAAATTGCGATAACCCCAGTAGTGGCCGATGCCATTGATGACGCCGGCAGCCCAGATTGGAATCCAGATCATCTGGATGGCCCAGATGGTGGCGCCAATGGCACCGAACAGCGCCATGTTGACGATCAGCAGCAGCGCGACGCCCTGCCAGCTGTACTTGGTGTACAGGTTGCGCTCGATCCAGTCCTCGGGCGTGCCGCGGCTGTACTTGGCAATCGTCTCGGCATTCTTGGCCTCGGTGCGGTACAGCTCAGCGCCTTCGGCCAGCACCTTCTTCAGGCCGCGGGTCTGCGGGCTGTGGGGGTCTTCCTCGGTTTCGCACTTGGCGTGGTGCTTGCGGTGGATGGCAACCCATTCGCGGGTGACCATGCCCGTCGTCAGCCAGAGCCAGAAGCGGAAGAAATGCGACGGGATGGGACCGAGATCCAGCGAGCGGTGAGCCTGTGCGCGATGCAGGAAGATCGTGACCGAAGCGATCGTGATGTGGGTCACAACCAGCGTAAAGATCACTAATTGCCAGGCGCTGAAACCCAACAGGCCATCGGCCAGCCAGTTCATCAGCGCGTTCAGGATGTCGTTCATGCGTCCAAGACCTCGGCCACAGCGGCCATGCAAAGGAATGTCAATTGTAGAGGAGAGCCCCCAAATTCAAGGGGTTTGGCGCACCGTATTCAGGCGGTGACGTGCGAATCGACGCGTTCTTTGACCTGCGTCAGGCCGACCTTTCCCATGCGACAGCAAAAAACCCGTCTGTGGCGTGTCGGTGAGGCCACAACCGGAGTGCGCCGTTTTCCACGACTTCATCGGAGCGTTCAACCTGGGCCTTGGCAAGCGCCTCTCCCGCGGCGAGCGGCTTGAAGTCGGGATGGGCGGCGGCAAACTCGGCCGCGATGACCTCGTTCTCGGCATCCAGCAGGCTGCAGGTCGCATAAACCAGCCGGCCTCCCGGCTTCACCAGGCGGGCGGCGCTGGCCAGGATGGCGCGCTGCTTGGCCTGCAGTTCAGCCACTCCCTGGGGCGACTGGCGCCATTTCAGGTCGGGGTTGCGGCGCAGCGTGCCCAGGCCGGAACAGGGCGCGTCGACCAGCACGCGGTCGATCTTGCCGGCCAGGCGCTTGATGCGGTCGTCGCGCTCATGGGCAATCTGGGCCGGATAGACGTTGGACAGGCCGCTGCGCGCCAGGCGCGGCTTCATCGCCGTCAACCGGTGGCCGGAGGTGTCGAAGGCATAGAGCCGACCTGTGTTGCGCATGGCTGCGCCCAGGGCCAGGGTCTTGCCGCCGGCGCCGGCGCAGAAGTCCACCACCATCTCGCCACGCTTGGGCGCCAGCAGCAGGGCCAGCAACTGGCTGCCTTCGTCCTGTACCTCGATGCCACCGCTGGTGAACAGCTCCAGCTTTTGCAGCGCCGGCTTGCCATCGATGCGCAGGCCCAGCGGTGAATACGGCGTGGGCACGGCGTCAATGCCGGCGGCCTTGAGTTGCTCCTGGGCCTCCTCGCGCTTGAACTTGAGAGCGTTGACCCGCAGGTCCAGCGGCGCAGCCTCGTTCAGTGAGGTGGCGAGCTTCCAGAACTCTTCCTCGCCCAGCCGGGCCAGCAGCGGCTCGGCCAGCCATTCGGGCATGTTGTGGCGCATCTTGGACGCCAGGCTCATCGGGTCGATGGCCTGGACCTGCTCCAGCCAATGCTGCTCCTGCGGGCTGAGGGCCCCACGCAGGAAAGCGGCATTGCCGCGCCAGGCCAACATGGCCAGGCGGCGGTGCATGGAGCCGCTGCCGCTCTGGGCCAGGTTCTGGAACTTGATTCGCTCGCGCAACAGCGCGTAGACCGTCTCGGCGAGGCAGGCGCGCTCGCGCTGGCCGAGGTTCTTGTGTTGTCGGAAGAAGGCGGAGACGGTGGAGTCGGCCGGGGCTTCGAGCTGGTTCACGACGGCAATCAGCTCGGCGCTCAGCTCCAGGAGGGCATTAGGATGCATCGCCCCATTATCCCAAGCGCCCTGCTCCTTGCCGCATGAATCTCTGGACCCAGCTGCGCCTGCGCCCCCGGCTGCTGTTGTCCATCCTGATCGGCAGCACGCTGGCTGCGTTGTGGCCAGGCGCTGTGCCGCTGACCACGCGCCTGCTGCTGGGGTGGGACTTCACGCTGTGGATCTATCTGCCGCTGGCGCTTTGGATGATGCTGGGCCGCGCGGGCTCGGTGAATGTGCAGCAGCGCGCCAGCCAGCTGACCGAAGGCCTGCCCGTCATGCTGCTGCTGGCCGTTGGCGGGGCGCTGGCCAGCTTTGGCGCCATTGCGCTGGAACTGGGTTCGGCCAAGCAAGCCCATACCGCCAACGGTTTGACGCTCGCCTTCGCCATTGCCACGGTCTGCAGCTCCTGGCTGCTGCTGCCGGTGGAATTCGGCATCGCCTACGCGAGCCTGTACCACGGCGGGGGCAAGGCCGCGCACGGGTTGGAGTTCCCGGGCGACGACGAAGGACCGCCCGACTACGGCGACTTCCTGTACTTCTCGATCACCGTGGCGGCCACGTCGCAGACCTCGGACGTCAGCGTCAGCTCGCGCGCCATGCGCCGCCTCGTGCTGGTTCAAGGCCTGCTGGCCTTCGTCTTCAACACCGGCGTGCTGGCGTTGACCGTCAATATCCTCGCCGGGCTGATCAGCTGAGCAGCAACTGCTGAGCCGCACCGTCGCGGTGAGTGACGCGCTCACCATCCCACACCAACGCACCTTCGACAAACCAGCGCACCGACTGCGGATAGATGCGGTGCTCGGCCGTCAGCACGCGGGCCGACAGCGTCTTCGCGTCGTCGCCAGGCAGCACCGGCACGACCGCCTGCATGACGATGGCGCCATGGTCCAGCTCGGCGGTGACGAAATGCACCGTCACGCCGGCGACCTTGCAGCCCATCTCCAGCGCTCGCTCATGGGTGTGCAGCCCGGTGAAGGCCGGCAGCAGCGACGGGTGGATGTTGAGCATGCGGCGGGCATAGCGCGCCGTGAAGCCGGGCGTCAGGATACGCATGAAACCGGCAAGCACGACGAGGTCAGGCACGAAGCTGTCAATGACGCGGGCCAGCTCGGCATCGAAGCCCTCACGGCTGGCATAGGCCTTGTGGTCGACGACGGCGGTCGCAATGCCATGCTCAACCGCGAACTGCAGGCCGCCCGCATCGGGCCGGTTGCTGATGACGGCGGCCACCTCGGCGGGCCAGCCCTCGGCTTGGCAGGCCTTCACGATGGCCTCCATGTTGGAGCCCCGCCCCGAAATCAGAATCACCAACCTCTTCATGGGGCGGCAGTTTAGGGGGCGGCTGACCGATCGCCCCTTGAACGACAATCCGCGCCCCATGTCGAACCCCACCCTGAACCTCAAGCCAAGCCGCCCTCGCGTGCTTTCTGGCATGCGCCCGACCGGCGCCCTGCACCTCGGCCACTACCACGGCGCTATCAAGAACTGGGTGCGGCTGCAGGACACGCATGACTGCTTCTTCTTCGTCGCCGACTGGCATGCGCTCACCACCCAGCGCCCGAGTGGCGAGACGCTGACCCGCCACGTCTACGAGATGGTCACCGACTGGCTGGCCGCCGGACTGGACCCCGAGCGCTGTACCTTGTTCCTGCAAAGCCGCATGCCCGAGCACGCCGAGCTATTCACGCTGCTGGCCATGTGTACGCCGTCCTCGTGGCTGGCGCGCATGCCCAGCTACAAGGATCAGGTCGCCGCCGACCCCGAACTGGCGACGTACGGCTTTCTGGGCTACCCGCTGCTGCAGGCGGCCGACATCCTGCTCTACAAGCCTGCCGGTGTGCCGGTGGGCGAAGACCAGACCGCCCACGTCGAAGTGACCCGCGAAGTGGCACGACGCTTCAACCGGCTCTATGCCGAGGCCGCGCCCATCTTTGTCGAGCCCCAGGCACTGCTGACCGAGACCGCCCGCGTGCCGGGCCTGGACGGACAGAAGATGAGCAAGAGCCTGGACAACGCGATTGCGATGCGCGACGAGCCCGAGGCTGTCGCCGCCAAGATCCGCACCATGCCGACCGACCCGCAGCGCGTGCGCCGCACCGACGCCGGCGACCCGGCGCGCTGCCCGGTCTGGCCGCTGCACCAGATCTACAGCGACGACGCGACCCGCGCCGCCTGCGACAGCGGCTGCCGCACGGCCGGCATCGGCTGCCTGGACTGCAAGCAGCCGTTGATCGAGTCCATCCAGCGCGAGCAGGCGCCCTGGCGCGAACGCGCTGCGGCCCTGGACCCGCAGCAGGTGCAGTGGACGCTGGAGGTTGGCACCGAGCGCGCCCGCGCCGTCGCGCGCAAGACGCTGCGCGAGGTGCGCGGCGCCATGGGGTTGGTGGCTTGAGCGGGGACGAGCGTAGGGCCGCCCCAAGCCGGCCCGACATTCCCTCGGGGGATCGACCGGCGTACCCGCCTGTCGAGGGGCCTCATTCTCTGATCCACGTGACTGACCTCGAGGCCGCCATCAACTGGTGGCGCGAACGTTCACCCTCGCCTGACGGCATCAGCGCCGCACCCGAGGTGCGTGCGCTGGCCGAGGCCTATGCGCTGCTCGCGCTGAGCCGCGCGACCGAGCTTGACCCTGCCACGCTGAAGCCCATGGCCCTGGATGCCTGGCTGGCCTGGTACGCGACGACGCCTGACTCACCCTGCATTGCGATCTGCTCCACGGCCCAGGGCGACGCCATCTGCAAAGGCTGCGGCCGCACCTTCGACGAAGTGCAGCATTGGCCGGCGCTCGACCCCTTCGAGAAGCGTGTCGTCTGGCACCGCATCACCCACGAAGGCACGGCCTGGCGTTTCAACCGCTACGCGGAGCGCGTGACCCGATGACCCGCATCCGCTTCATCGACAGCGTTCGCCGCCTCGTGCCGCTGGCCTGGCCCGTCCTTGTCGGCCAGATCGCCGTGATGATGTTCAGCACCATCGACACGCTGATGATGGGCCGCGTCAGCCCCGAGGACCTGGCTGCATTCGCTGTCGGTTCGGCCGCCTACGTGACCATCTTTGTCGGCCTGATGGGCGTCATCCTCGCGGTCGGGCCCATCGCTGGCCGGCAGTTCGGTGCCCAGGATCTACCCGGTGCCGGCAGCAGCTTCGTGCAGGCGCAGTGGCTGTCGGTGCTGCTCTGCATTCCGGGCTGCCTGGCGCTGTGGTTTCCGGATCCTTTCACGGCACTGGCCCACCTCGACGCAGCCCAGGCCGACAAGGTGCGCGCCTACACGCGGCCCGAGGCTTTTGCACTGCCCGCCGCCCTGCTCTTCACTGCCTTCCGTGGTTTCTCGACCGCCGTCAGCCGCCCCAAGGCCGTCATGGCGATGCAGCTCACCGGCCTGGCGGCCAAGGTGCCTTTGAACGCCGTGCTCGTCTTCGGCTGGGGTCCGATTCCTGCGATGGGCGTCGCTGGATGCGGCGTCGCGACGGCCATCGCGCTGATCGGCCAAGCCGCCGTTGCGATGCTACTGCTCAGGCGCGACGCCTTCTACCGGCCGTTCAGGATCCCGCACCTGTGGCAGACCCGACCGCATTGGGGCGAACTCGCAGCGCTGGTGAAGCTGGGCCTGCCGATGGGCGGCTCCATCCTCGTCGAGGTGACGGGCTTCACCTTCATGGCCTTTTTCATCGCCCGTCTTGGCGCAACACCGGTCGCCGGCCACCAGATCGCCGTCAACCTCGTCGCGATGATGTTCATGATCGCGCTCGCAATGGCCACCGCCGCCGGCACGCTGGTCGCACAGCATCTGGGGGCCGACGAAAAGCACGAAGCGCGCACCGTCGGCAGGCATGCGATGACGCTGGCCACGCTGACCGCCGCGGGCGTCGGCGCCGTTGTCGCCTTCGCGCGCGAGCCCATCGTCGCCCTCTACACCTCGAATGCGGCGACAGCCGCCGCCGCACTGCCGCTGCTGGTCTGGGTCTGGTTCTTCCACCTCGGCGACGCCCTGCAGACGGTGGCGGCCTATGTGCTGCGCGCCTACCAGGTCGCCACGCTGCCGATGATCATCTACGTCCTGGCGCTCTGGGGCCTGGGCATCGGTGGCGGCTACTTCCTCGCCTTTGGCCAGAACGGCGTCGGCGCGGTCGGCTTCTGGCAAGCGGCCACCGCCGGCCTGATCACCGCCGCCTTGCTTCTCAGCCTGCTGCTCAGGCGGGTCTTCAACGAGAACCGCTGATCAGCGTCCCGCCGTGGGCAGGAAGATCACGAAGCGGCTGCCGCCACCGTCGCGTGCCAGGCAGCGCACGCTGCCGCCGTGGCGCTCGGCGATCTGCTTGACGAGGCTCAGGCCCAGCCCGACGCCGCCCGCCATCTCGGCATGGCCGGGCAGCCGGTAGAAGGGTTCGAAGATGCGCTCGCGCAGATCGACGGGCACGCCCGGGCCTCGGTCGGCAACGATGAATTCATAGCCTCCGGCGACCGGCCGCAGCGCCAGTTCCACGTCGGGGCCGCCGTAGCGGCGCGCGTTGTCGAGCAGATTGCGCAGCGCGCGGCGCAGGAGGCGCTCCTGACCGTCGATGCGAGCGGAATCGGTCTCGGGCTCAAAGGCGGCTTCCGCGTGAGCCGCCTCCTCGGCGCCTAGCGCGAGCAATTCGACGGCATGGGTTTCGCCAACCGCGCTGCCGGCCTCCAGCCGGCTGGCCAGCAGCACTTCCTCGACGAGCGCGTCCAACTCGGCGATGTTGACGTCGATCTCCTTCGCCAGGCGCTGGCGCTGTGCGGGCGCAGCGTCGTCCAGCATCGCGAAAGCCATCTTCAGCCGTGCCAGGGGCGAACGCAGCTCGTGGCTGGCATTGGCCAGCAGGGTCTGGTGAGAACGCAACAGTGTCTCGATGCGGTCGGCCGCCTGATTGAAGCTGGTGGCCAGGGCGGCCACCTCATCGCGACCACTGTCGTCGACGCGATGGCCCAGTTGGCCGGAGCCGAACTTCTCGACGCCACGCTTGAGCGCTTCGAGCCGCCGCGTCAGCCGGCGCACGACGGGATAGGCGCCGACCGCCACACCGATGAAGAGCAGCACCAGCACGACGGCCAAGGTCGACACCGCCGGCGCGCCTGGCGACACGGGGCGATGCAGCCAGGGGCCGGTCCAGGGGCCTTCATCCAGCCGGGGCGGCCGCGCGCCGGGGCCTCCAGGACCCGAGGCGCCTGAAGCGGCGCCCTGAGGGCCTGGCGGACGCACGGTGCGCACCATCTCCAGGCTGCGGCCATCGCCCAGGTTGGCGCTGACGATGATGGCGCCGGGGTCGTCGGCACGGCGCTGGAACATCTGCGTCGTGGCGATGCGCTTGCCGTCGGCATCCTCCAACGCGATCGGCATGCGCAGGCGCAACCCCCAGTCGGCAAAGACGGCAGCCTGCTCGGCACGCGGCGCGTCGGCCGGCGGTAGCGCGAGCTTGAGCAGCCCGGCCATCGCGTTCAGCCGCTCTCCAGCCGCCAGTTCGACGTTGCCGCGCTCCTGCTCGATGTGACGCTGGAACAGCCATGCCGAGCCGAAGGCAAACGCCAGCAGAAGCGCCACCAGCGTCAGGTAGATGCGGACGTAGAGGCTTTTCAAATCAGGGGCGCGTGGAGTTTTGCGGGCCGAGCGCCGGGCCGCCCCTAGCCGGCCCGCGTAGGGCGATGTGCTTGTGGCTCAATGCCGCAAGCATCGCCGTCCCCTCGGGGGACCGGCTGGGCGCACCCGCGTTCAGCGTGGCGAGACTGGACGAGGGGCTCACACTCAAGCAGCGTCGGCGTCGGCGTCCTGCTTGCGGGCAAAGACATAGCCGGCTCCACGCACGGTCAGCACGCGGCGCGGGTTCTTGGGATCGTCTTCGATGACGGCCCGGATGCGCGAGATGTGCACGTCGATGGAGCGGTCGAAGGCTTCCAGCGGGTGGCCCTTCAGCGCATCCATGATCTGGTCGCGGCTCAGCACCCGGCCGGGGCTTTGCGCCAGCACGACGAGCAGGTCGAACTGGTGGCTTGTCAGGTCGCAGATCTTGCCGTCCAGGCGAGCCACGCGGGCGGCCAGGTCGATCTCCAGGCGGCCGAAGCGCAGCACCTCGTCGCCATCCAGCTTGGGCTCCAGTCGGCGCAGCAGGGCCTTGATACGGGCTTGCAGTTCGCGCGGCTCGAAGGGCTTGGCGAGGTAGTCGTCGGCGCCCAGTTCGAGGCCCAGGATGCGGTCCATGGGCTCGCCGCGGGCCGACAGCATCAGCACTGGCTGGTGGCGCCAACGCGGGTCGCCGCGCAGCCAGCGGCAGAAGTCCAGTCCGTCGCCATCGGGCAGCATCAGGTCCAGCACCAGCAGCTCGAAGCGGCTGTGGGCCAAGGCCTCACGGGCCTGGGCCAGGCTGCCGGCCGTGTTGACCTCGAAGCCGGCGGAGCGGAGATAGTCGCCCACCATGCCGGTCAGGCGGGCATCGTCATCGATCAACAGCAGTCGGGCGCTACTCATCACCGGGGCCAGGGAAGAAAAAGGAATCCGGCGCACTTCGGCGCCGGTGGAACGGGGCTCAAGCATCGCAGAACTCCTGGTCAAGGGCCAATCAGCCGGCGTGACGGGAAGCCATGCGGGCCTGGCGCTTCTTCATCACCTCGGCAATCTTGGCGCGCTGTTCGGGCGTCAGCACGCGGGCGGCGTCGATGCTGGCCTGGCTCAGGCGCTTGGAGGCGGCCTCGTGCTGGGCGCTCATCTGCACGCGCACGGCCTCGATTGCGGCGGCGTCGACGTTGGTGGCCGTGTAGAGCGTGGCCATCTGCTGGTGCAGCTTCATGCCGGCTTCGCGCTGGCCCGACAGGTCCTGTCGGGCTGCCTTGAAGATGGCTTCGATCTGGCTGCGCTGGGATTCGGTCGCGCTGACCACGTCGAGCATGTGCTCGATGTGACCACCGAACAGACCGCCGGGCGCCATCATGGCCGGGCCGCCGTGGTGACCCCCGTGGGCAGGCTGGGCTTGGGCAGCAACACCGCCGAAGGCCAAGGCCGCAGCCACCGCACCGACGCGCAACAGGTTCTGGATCGGGAAGGACTTCATCAAAGGTCTCCTGGAAGAAGAGTGAGTGAGGTCATCTTCCAGGCGGCCTGTGTGGGATCTTTGGGGGTGGGGTAAAGAACTGTGTCGACAAACAGGGCCAGTTTTACTTGCGGTGAACCAGCCTCCCCTTCGATCAAGGCTTACTTGATCGGCTTGAAGCGCATCCGCTTCGGACGCGCGCCTTCCTCGCCCAGGCGCTTCTTCTTGTCGGCCTCGTACTCGTGGAAGTTGCCGTCGTAGAAGAACCACTGCGAGTTGCCTTCGCAGGCCAGGATGTGGGTGCAGATGCGGTCCAGGAACCAGCGGTCATGGCTGATGACCATGGCCGAGCCGGCGAACTCCAGCAGCGCTTCTTCCAGCGCGCGCAGCGTTTCGACGTCCAGGTCGTTGGACGGTTCGTCCAGCATCAGCACGTTGCCGCCCTGGGCCAGGGTCTTGGCCAGGTGCAGGCGGCCGCGCTCACCGCCGGAGAGGGCCCCGACGAGCTTCTGCTGGTCATTGCCCTTGAAGTTGAAACGGCCCAGATAGGCGCGGCTGGGCATGACGAACTTGCCGACGATGATGTTGTCCAGGCCGCCGGAGACGTCCTGCCACACCGTCTTGTCGGCTTCCATGCTCTCGCGGCTCTGGTCCACGAAGGCCATCTTGGCCGTCTTGCCGATCTTGACCGTGCCGCTGTCCGGCTGCTCCACGCCTTGCAGCATGCGGAACAGCGTCGACTTGCCGGCGCCGTTGGGGCCGATGATGCCGACGATGGCGCCGGCCGGCACCTTGAACGACAGGTTGTCGATCAGCACGCGGTCGCCGAAGCTCTTGCTGACGTTCTCGAACTCGATGACTTCATTGCCCAGGCGCTCGGCGACGGGGATGAAGATTTCGTTCGTGACGTTGCGCTGCTGGTATTCGACGTCCGACAGCTCCTCGAAACGGGCCAGGCGCGCCTTGCTCTTGGCCTGGCGGCCCTTGGCGTTGGAGCGAACCCACTTCAGTTCCTCCTTCATCGCCTTCATGCGTGCGTCTTCGGACTTCTGCTCGGTCTCCAGGCGCTTTTCCTTCTGGTCCAGCCAGTCGGAGTAGTTGCCCTTCCACGGGATGCCGTGGCCGCGGTCGAGTTCCAGGATCCACTCGGCCGCGTTGTCCAGGAAGTAGCGATCATGGGTAATGGCCACGACGGTGCCGGGGAAACGCTGCAGGAACTGCTCCAGCCACTCGACCGACTCGGCGTCCAAGTGGTTGGTGGGTTCGTCCAGCAGCAGCATGTCGGGCTTGCTCAGCAGCAGGCGGCACAGCGCCACGCGGCGCTTTTCGCCGCCGGACAGCACACCGATGACGGCGTCCCACGGCGGCAGGTTCAGCGCGTCGGCGGCCAGTTCCAGCTGCAGGTCGGTGTTCTCGGAGCCGGCGGCGGCAATGATGGATTCCAGCTCGCCCTGCTCTGCAGCCAGCGCGTCGAAGTCGGCATCTTCCTCGGCATAGGCGGCATAGACCTCGTCCAGGCGCTTCTTCGCGGCAAGCACGCCGCCGATGCCCTCTTCCACGGCCTCGCGCACGGTCTGGTCAGGGTTCAGGCGCGGCTCCTGCTCCAGGTAGCCAATCTTGATGCCCGGCATCGGCGTGGCTTCGCCCTCGTACTCCTTGTCGACGCCCGCCATGATCTTCAGGATGGTCGACTTGCCCGAACCGTTCACGCCCAGCACGCCGATCTTGGCGCCGGGGAAGAAGGACAGCGAGATGTCCTTCAGGATGTGGCGCTTGGGAGGAACCGTCTTGTTGACGCGGTTCATGGAAAAGACGTACTGGGCCATGGGCAAATCCTGTGAGGCTGAAACAGCGGCAGGCCCCGGAAGAGGGCCTGCATTGCCTGGTATTGTCGCCGAGCCCGCGTTTCCAGGAAGTCAGATGCTCCGTCTTGCCGCCGCCCTGATCGTTCTCGCCACCGGCCTCGTCCAAGCCCAGACCCTGCGCTGGTCCAGCCAGGGCGACATGCAGACCACCGATCCGCATTCGCAGAACGAGGTCATGACCAACAGCCTGAACAACCAGGTCTACGAGGGCCTGACCCGGCGCGGCAAGGACATGAGCATCGGCCCGGCGCTGGCGACCGAGTGGACCCAGGTCACGCCGCTGATCTGGCGCTTCAAGCTGCGCCCGGGCGTCAAGTTCCACGACGGCACGCCCTTCACCGCCGACGACGTCGTGTTCTCGATGCAGCGCCTGCGCGACCCGAATGCACCGCAGCGCGTCTATGCGAATGCCGTCGGCATCCCGAAGGCGGTGGACCCGCTGACCGTCGTCTTCGCGCTGGACAAGCCCAATCCCATCGTGCCGGAGCTGATAGCCAACCTGTTCATCATGAGCCAGCGCTGGTGCGAGCAGCACCGCGTGACGAAACCGCTGAACTTCAAGCAGCAGGAGGAGTCCTATGCCAGCCAGAACGCCAACGGCACCGGCCCCTTCATGCTGGTCAGCCGACAGCCAGGCGTAAAGACGGTCTTCAAGCGCAACCCCAACTGGTGGAACAAGTTCGAGGGCAATCTGCAGGAATTCATCTATGTGCCCATCAGCAACGACGCGACACGCACGGCGGCCCTGATCACCGGCGAGATCGATTTCGTGCTCGATCCGCCGCCGCGCGACGTCGCCCGCCTGCGCACCCTGCCCGAACTCAAGGTCGTGGACGGCCAGGAGAACCGCATCGTCTATGTCGGCATGGACCAGACTCGCGACAAGCTGCTCTACGGTCAGGCCCCTGGCGACAAGAACCCGTTGAAGGATTTGCGCGTGAGAAGGGCCCTGTATCACGCCATCGACATCGAGGCCATCAAGACCAAGCTGATGAGCGGCTATTCGACGCCCACCGGTGGCCTGACCTCATCGCCGCGCGGCGCCTATGGCGACCCCAAGCTGGAAACCCGCCTGCCCTATGACGTCGCGACCGCGAAGAAGCTGCTGGCCGAGGCCGGTTATCCGGACGGCTTCGACATCACGCTGGACTGTCCCAACAACCGCTACGTCAACGACGAGCGCATCTGTGTCGCGCTGGCCAGCATGTGGGCCCAGGTCAAGGTCAGGGTCAAGGTCAACGCCATGCCGCGCACGATGTACTTTCCCAAGGTCGAGAAATTCGACACCAGCCTCTTCCTGACCGGCTGGGGCGGGGGCTCGACCGATGCCGACATCATGCTGACCCCGGTGCTGCGCAACCGGGGCGAGCAGGGCGTCGGTGTGGCCAACTACGGCGGCATCGTCAACAACGAGGCCGACGCGCTGGCCGCCTCGTCCACCATCGAGACCGACCCGAAGAAGCGCGAAGCGTTGGTGAAGTCCGCGCTGCAGTCCTACCGCGACCAGGTCAACATCATTCCGCTGCACCGCCAGGTCATCCCCTGGGCCATGCGCAAGGAGGTCAGCATCCCGCATTCGCCGAATAACTGGGCCAGCATGGATTGGGTCACGGTCCGTAAATAGTTCAGCCGCTAGAATGGCCCCAACCGCCGCGCTTCTCAGTCTTGCGCGGCGTTCTCTTTTCAGCCCCTGCACGCCGCCCGCCCTGCCCGAAGACTGGCGCCGCTCTCCGCGGCGCGGCAGGCGATGCGACCAGGCGTGCTCACTCCCCTACCGAATGAGTTTCGATTCTCTCGGCCTGGCAGCGCCGCTGCTCAAGGCCATTGCTGACGCTGGCTACACCACCCCCACCCCCATCCAGGCCCAGGCCATTCCCGCCGTCTTGAACGGTGGCGACCTGCTGGCAGGCGCCCAGACCGGCACCGGCAAGACCGCCGGCTTCACGCTGCCGCTGCTGCACCGCCTGTCCACCGGCGAAAAGCTGCTCAACAAGCGCGGCAAGATCGCCATCCGCGCCCTCGTGCTGACGCCCACCCGCGAACTGGCTGCCCAGGTCGAGGAAAGCGTGCAGACCTACGGCAAATACCTGCCGCTGAAGAGCATGGTCATGTTCGGCGGCGTCGGCATGCAACCGCAGATCAACAAGCTGCGCGACGGCGTCGACATCCTCGTCGCCACGCCCGGCCGCCTGCTCGACCACGCGCAGCAAGGCACGCTGGACCTGTCGCAGGTGCAGATCCTGGTGCTGGACGAAGCCGACCGCATGCTCGACATGGGCTTCGTGCACGACATCAAGAAGGTGCTGGCCCTGCTGCCGGCCAAGAAGCAGTCGCTGCTGTTCAGCGCGACCTTCAGCGACGAGATCAAGAACCTCGCCGACCGCCTGCTCAACGCCCCGGCGCTGATCGAGGTGGCCCGCCGCAACCAGACCGCCGAAGCCATCGTGCAGAAGGTCCATCCGGTCGGCCGCGAGCGCAAGAAGGAGCTGCTGGTTCACCTGATCAAGGGCGGCGTGAGCGGTGAGCCCTGGCAGCAGGTGCTGATCTTCACGCGCATGAAGCACGGCGCCAACCGCCTGACCGACTACCTGAACGACCAGGGCATCAGCGCCATGGCCATTCACGGCAACAAGAGCCAGGGTGCGCGCACCAAGGCGCTGGCCGACTTCAAGACTGGCGACCTGACCTGCCTGGTGGCGACCGACATCGCCGCCCGCGGCATCGACATCGACCAGTTGCCCCACGTCGTCAACTTCGAGCTGCCCAACGTGGCCGAAGACTATGTGCACCGCATCGGCCGCACCGGCCGCGCCGGCGCCACCGGTGAGGCGGTCAGCCTGGTCTGTGTCGACGAGAACGGCTTTCTGAAGGAAATCGAGCGCCTCATCAAGCGCGAGATCCCCCGGGAAATCGTGCCGGGCTTCGCGCCCGACCCCAACGAGCGCGCCGAGCCCATCGTGCTGGGCCGCACCGTGCTGAACCCCAACGGCAGCCGGGGCCGCAACCCCAACCCGCCGGCCGGGGCCAATGGCCGCGGTGGCCGACCTGGTGGCGGCGGCGGTGGCCGTGGCGGCGACAGCCGCGGCGGCTCGCGTGACGGCGGCCGGCCCAGCGCAGGCGGCGGTGGCGGTGG